>JALRBF010000361.1 GCA_023262365.1 Burkholderiaceae bacterium | reverse complement strand
AGCCACCTGAACTTGCACAAAACCTTTTGCATTCCGCACGGCGGTGGCGGCCCGGGTGTGGGCCCGGTGTGCGTGGTTGAGGACTTGGTGCCCTACCTACCCGGCCACCGCAGCGGCGGGGTCACCGGTGGCGTGGGCGCGGTATCGGCCGCCCCGCTGGGCAACGCAGCGGTGCTGCCCATTTCATGGATGTACTGCCGCATGATGGGCACCGCCGGCTTACAAAGCGCCACCGAGTGCGCCATTTTGGCGGCCAACTACATCAGCGCGCGGCTCAAACCGCACTTTCCTACGCTCTACACCGGCGCCAACGGCTGGGTGGCGCACGAGTGCATTCTCGACTGCCGCGACCTCAAAGCACGCTGCGGCGTGACCGCTGAGGACATTGCCAAGCGCCTCATGGACTACGGCTTTCACGCGCCCACGCTGTCTTTTCCGGTGGCCAACACCTTAATGGTGGAGCCCACCGAGAGCGAACCTCTGGTGGAGATCGAGCGTTTCATTCAAGCCATGCAATCCATTGCTGGCGAGATTCAAACCATCGAGCGAGGCGACTGGCCGCGAGACGATAATCCCCTCAAGCATGCGCCGCACACCGCGGCGCAAGTCACGGCCGAGGCCTGGCCCCACCCATACAGCCGCGAGGTTGCCGCGTTCGCGCTGCCCACCTTGCAGCAACACAAGGTGTGGCCGGCAGTGGGCCGGGTGGACAACGTCCATGGGGACCGCCACTTGTTTTGCAGCTGTATTCCACTTTCCGAGGGAGATTTCACATGAATACCAAACAGTTTTACATCAACGGCCAATGGGTCAACCCAGCACAGGCCAACGACTTGGCCGTTACCAACCCATCCACTGAGGCCACCGTTGCGACCATTTCGTTAGGTAGCCAAGCCGACGTCAACGCCGCTGTGGCTGCCGCCAAAGCCGCCTTCCCGGCGTGGGCAGCCATGCCGTTGGCCCAGCGTTTGAGTTACCTCGACAAGCTGCTGGCCATTTACCTGGAGCGCGCCGAAGACATGGCACAAGCCATTAGCCAAGAGATGGGTGCGCCCATTGCCCTGGCGCGCGCCGCCCAGGTGGCCGCTGGCGCTGGGCACCTCAAAAATGCCATTCGGGCGGCCAAGTCGTTTGCCTTTGAGCAACCGCTGGGCGCGCACGCCCCCAGCACCATGATTTTGCGTGAGCCCATTGGCGTGTGCGCGCTGATCACGCCGTGGAACTGGCCCATGAACCAAGTCATGCTCAAGGTGGCCCCCGCTTTGGCGGTGGGCTGCACCCTGGTGCTCAAGCCCTCTGAGCTCTCGCCCATGTCTTCGCTGTTGCTGGCCGAATACGCCGAGGCCGCCGGCCTGCCCGCTGGCGTTTTTAACCTGGTCAACGGCGACGGTGCAACGGTAGGCGCGGCTCTTACCCAGCACCCCGATGTGGACATGGTGAGCTTTACCGGCTCCACCCGCGCCGGCACCGCCATCTCCATCGCTGCGGCCCCCACGGTCAAGCGTGTGTCGCTTGAGCTTGGTGGCAAAGGCGCCAACTTGGTGTTTGCCGACGCCGACGAAAAAGCCGTCACCCGAGGGGTACGCCACTGCTTTAACAACTCGGGGCAGTCGTGCAACGCCCCCACCCGCATGCTGGTTGAGCGCAGCGCGTACGACGCGGCGGTTGCCACCGCCACCAAAGTGGCGCAGCAAACCACGGTGGATCTGGCAGCCGAAGAGGGGCGGCACATTGGCCCGGTGGTCTCTGAGACCCAATTCAACAAAATCCAGGCACTGATTCAAAAGGGCATCGACGAAGGCGCCCGCTTGGTGGCCGGGGGCCTGGGCCGCCCCGAGGGCATGAACAGCGGCTGGTTTGTTCAACCCACGGTGTTTGCCGACGTGACACCCGAGATGACGATTTGGCGCGAAGAAATCTTTGGCCCGGTGCTGGTCATGGCGCCCTTTGATGACGAAACGCACGCCATTACCATGGCCAACGACACCCCGTACGGCCTGACCAACTATGTGCAAACCCAAGACGCCGAGCGTGTGCGGCGTGTGTCGCGTCAATTGCGCAGCGGCATGGTAGAGGTCAACGGCGAATCGCTGGGCTCTGGCTCACCCTTTGGTGGCTACAAACAATCGGGCAACGGTCGCGAGAGCGGCGTGTGGGGGCTAGAGGAATACCTAGAGACCAAGGCCGTGAGTGCTTGGCAGGCGCCAGCCTAAGTCCTTAAAACGCATGCGTGCGCCTGCCCTTGGATGCGGGCTGCACGGCCCCATCAAAACGGCGCGGGCACCTCAACGTCACCGCATTGCGCGCGGTGCGCCAAGGCCGCGTCGGCCAACACCAAAGCCAGCATGGCTTCAAGAATCGGTGTGGCGCGCAAACCCACGCAAGGGTCATGGCGGCCCTTGGTTGTCACCTCAACCGCTTGGCCCGCGGTGTCTAGGCTGGGGCGTGGCACCAAAATCGAGCTCGTGGGTTTAACTGCCACCCGCACCTCAATGTCTTGGCCCGAACTGATGCCGCCCAACACCCCGCCAGCGTGGTTACTGGCAAAGCCATCGGGGCTCATGGCGTCACCGTGCACGCTGCCGCGTTGAGGCACGCAAGCAAAGCCGGCGCCAATTTCCACACCCTTCACGGCGTTGACGCCCATCATGGCGTAGGCAATGCGCGCGTCGAGCTTGTCAAACAAGGGCTGCCCCCACCCCACGGGCAGGCCGTGCGCCACCACACGCAAGGCCGCGCCACACGAGTCGCCTTGTTTGCGCAACCCGGCAAGGTAAGCCTCCAGGGCCGAGACGTCGGCAATGGGCGCAAAAAACGGGTTATTGGCCACGTGGGACCAATCTTCAAATCCCACGGGCATCTCGCCCACCTGCGTCATGCAGCCACGCACCTGCACCCCATGGCGTTGTGCCAGCCACTTTTTGGCCACTGCACCCGCGGCCACCATGGGCGCGGTGAGCCGCGCCGACGAGCGGCCCCCACCGCGCGGGTCACGCACCCCGTACTTGTGGTGGTAGGTAAAGTCGGCGTGCCCAGGCCGAAAGCGCTGCGCAATTTCCGCGTAGTCTTTGCTGCGTTGGTCGGTGTTACGAATCAACAGCGCAATGGGGGTGCCGGTGGTGTGGCCTTGGTACACGCCACTAAGAATCTCAACCTGGTCGGCCTCTTGGCGCTGGGTAACGTAAACCGAGGTACCCGGGCGCCGCTTGTCTAGGTCGGGCTGAATGTCGTCTTCAGACAGGGCCAACCCGGGCGGGCAGCCGTCAATCACGCAGCCCACGGCCGGGCCGTGCGACTCGCCAAAATTGGTCACGGCAAACAGCTGCCCAAAGGTGTTGCCACTCATGGCTGGCATTATGGCCCAGCGTCGCAAAGGCGTCGGCGCCGCGCTTGACGCCGTGGACCTGGGTCAAAATAATGGCTTTTTGCCACACAAGGACAAGCCCGTGACCCAACCAGCCTTTGTCCCCCAGGGCGTGATTCCAGCGATTGTGCTGCCGTTTCACGACGATTTTTCCATCGACACACAGGCTTTTGCCCACCACGTGCGAGACGTGGGCGCCACGCCCGGTATCAGCGCGCTGACCATCAACGCCCACTCCACCGAGGTGGGCTCGTGCACCTTTGACGAGCAGCGCGAGGTTCTGGCCATTGCCCGCGCCCACACCGATTTGCCTTTGGTCAACGGAATCTACGCCGAAGGCAGCTTAGAGGCCGCCCGCTTGGCGCGCATGGCCACCGAGGGCGGGGCCAACGCCTTGCTGGTGTTTCCGCCCGGGCCCTTCACCATGGGGCACCGACCCGCCATGGTGATTGATCACTACCGGCGCATCGCCGACGCCAGCGGTCTGCCCATCATTTGCTTTCAATACAGCACGGCGTCGCCTCAAAGTTACCCGTGGGAGACCTTGCAAGCCCTGTGCGACGCGGTGCCGCAGGTGCGCGCCATCAAAGACTGGATCTCCAACCCACAAACCCACCAACAGCAAATCACCCGGCTGCAGCAACGCGCCCAGCCGGTGCACGTGCTTACCACGCACAGCGCGTGGCTTTACCCGTCGCTGGCCATGGGTTGCCATGGCCTGCTCTCGGGCAGTGGCTCGGTAATTGCCGCGCTGCAAGCACAGCTGTTTGCCGCGGTGCAGGCACAAGACGCCACCACGGCGCAAGCCTTGCACGCCCGCATCACCGCCACGGCCGATGTGTTTTACGCGCCCCCCTGGGTGGACATGCACAACCGCATGAAAGAAGCCTTGGTGATGCAGGGCCGACTGCCACGCGCCGTGGTGCGCCCGCCGCTGGTCAAAATTGAAGAAGCCGAACGCCAACGCATTCGCCAAGCCATGGTGCAGGCCGGGCTGCTGCCCCAACGCCTGGCGGCATAAATGGCAGCGGGCCAGCCCGGCGGCGGTGCCCTGCAAGGCATACGGGTGCTGGATTTCAGCACCTTATTGCCCGGCCCCATGTGCACCTTGCTGCTGGCTGAGGCGGGCGCCGATGTCATCAAAATCGAAAAACCCGGGGGTGAGGACATGCGCCGCTACGCCCCCGTGGTGGGCCCAGACAGCGCGCACTTTGTGCTGCTCAATCGCGGCAAGCGCAGCCTGGTACTGGACCTCAAAGATCCCGCGCAACGCGCCAAGCTCGAACCCTTGCTGGCCACCGCCGATGTGCTGGTGGAGCAATTTCGCCCTGGTGTCATGTCACGCTTGGGGCTGGATTACGCCACCCTCAGCGCCCGGTATCCCCGGTTGATTTATTGCGCCATTACGGGCTATGGCCAAACCGGGCCGCGCGCGCACACCGCGGCACACGACTTGAACTACGCCGCCGACGCGGGCGTACTGGGCAACACGGCGCAACCCGGTTTGCCGCCGGCCTTGGTGGCTGACATCGCTGGCGGTGCGTACCCGGCCTTTGCCAACATTGCCTTGGCGCTGCTGCAGCGTGAGCGAACCGGCCAGGGTTGCCACCTCGATGTGGCCATGGCCGAAAACCTGTGGCCGTTTCAATACGCAGCCTTGGCCAGCATTGAGGCCACCGGCGCGGCGCCCAAGCCCGGGCAAGGCATTACGGCTGGTGGCAGCCCACGCTATCAGGTGTACCGTTGCGCAGACGGGCAACACCTCGCGGTGGCGCCACTAGAAGAGAAGTTTTGGCAAACCTTTTGCCAGAGCATTAACCTGCCTGCGGCCATGCGCGACGCCAACGCCAACCCCGCGCTCGTACAGCAGGCCGTGGCCGACTGCCTGGCCCAACACCCGGCGGCCCATTGGCTGCAACGTTTGGAACAGGTGGACGCTTGCGTGGTGCCGGTGCTCACACCCGATCAAGCCCGCGTCCATCCGCAGTTTGCCGCGCGCGATGTGTTTGGCCACCGTGTCACGCACGCACACGGCAACTGGGCGGCACTACCCGTTCCGGTGGCGCCGCCC
>JALRBF010000337.1 GCA_023262365.1 Burkholderiaceae bacterium | reverse complement strand
GGTTTGCCCGGCCATGGCCATCACCATCGAGGCCGGCCGGCGCGACGACGGCTCACGCCGCACCACGCGCTACGACATCGATTTGACCAAGTGCATTTTTTGTGGGTTTTGCGAGGAAAGCTGCCCCGTGGACTCGATTGTTGAGACCCATATTTTGGAATACCACGGCGAAAAACGTGGCGACCTGTACTTCACCAAAGACATGCTGCTGGCGGTGGGTGACCGCTACGAACAAGAGATTGCAGCCAACCGCGCGGCTGACGCGCGATACCGCTAGGCCCGGCCCATGGATTGGATTGCTTCGCTTTTTTATGTGTTTGCCGCGGTGCTGCTGTTTGCCGCACTGCGCGTGGTGACCGCGCGCAACACGGTACACGCCACGCTGTACTTGATGTTGGCGTTTTTTCAGGCGGCGCTTATTTGGATGCTGCTCAAGGCCGAGTTTTTGTCCATCGTCTTGGTGCTGGTGTACCTGGGCGCGGTGATGGTGTTGTTTTTGTTTGTGGTGATGATGCTTGACATCAACGTGGACGCCTTGCGTGGTCAGTTTTGGCGTCACTTGCCCTTGGCCGCGTTAATTGGTGGGCTCATGGCTGCCGAGCTTGGCTCGGTGCTGTGGCAGGGGTTTGGGCAAGTCTCGGGTTTGCCCGAGGGTCAAGCAAACAACACCAAGGCACTGGGCATGTTGTTGTACACCGAGTACGTGTACCCGCTTGAAATAGCCGCGGTGCTGCTGCTGGTGGCGATTGTGGCGGCCATTGCGCTGACCCTGCGCGAGCGCAAAGATTCGCGCCACCTTGACGCCAGCGTGCAGGTGCGTGCGCGCAAGGCCGACCGGCTGCGGGTGGTAAGCATGCCGCCAACGCGGCCCAGCCCAGCGGCCGATACCCAGGCACAAGGAGACCAAGCATGACGCTGCAACTGGGACATGTTTTGGTGCTGGCCGCGGTGTTGTTTGCCATTGCCGTGGTGGGTATTTTTATGAACCGCAAAAACCTCATCGTGCTGCTCATGGCCATTGAGCTGATGCTGCTGGCGGTGAACATGAACTTTGTGGCGTTCTCTGCGTATTTGGGCGACATGCACGGGCAAGTGTTTGTGTTTTTTATTTTGACGGTGGCGGCAGCCGAGTCGGCCATCGGCTTGGCCATCTTGGTGCTGCTGTTTCGTAACCGCTCCACGATTGACGTGGAGGCGCTGGACCGCCTTAAGGGCTAAAAAGGCTGCTGCTGGAATGACCCCTCTTTTATCCGTAACGCAATTGTTGTGGGTGCCCTTGGCGCCGTTGCTCGGCGCCCTGCTCGCCGGTGTGTTGGGTACCCGCTTGGGCGGCAACTGGCTGGGCCGACAGGCGGTGCATCGTTTAACCATTGCCGCCGTGGGTGTGGCGTTTGCGTTGTCGGCCCTAACGCTGTGGCAAGTGGTGAGCGAGGGCGCCCGATTCAATGGCACCTTGTACGAGTGGATGACCGTGGGTGGCTTGCGCATGGAGATTGGCTTCATGGTCGATGGCCTCACCGCCCTCATGATGTGCGTGGTGACCTTTGTTTCGCTGATGGTGCACCTTTACACCATTGGCTACATGGCCGACGACCCGGGTTACAACCGGTTTTTCTCTTACCTGTCGCTGTTTACCTTTGCCATGCTCATGCTTGTGATGAGCAACAACTTGTTGCAGTTGTTTTTTGGGTGGGAAGCGGTGGGCTTGGTCTCGTATTTGCTGATTGGCTTTTGGTACACCCGCCCCACTGCCGTGTTTGCCAACCTCAAAGCGTTTTTGGTTAACCGCGTGGGCGACTTTGGCTTTATTTTGGGCATTGGTGTGTTGGTCAGCTACAGCGGCACGCTCAATTACACCGAGCTCTTTGGCGGGGCCTCGGCGCTAACGCAGCAAACCCTGCCCGGCACCGACTGGCTGGTGATCACGGTGGCCTGCGTCGGGTTGTTTGTGGGGGCCATGGGCAAGTCGGCGCAATTTCCGCTGCACGTGTGGCTGCCCGACTCCATGGAAGGCCCAACACCCATCTCGGCGCTGATTCACGCGGCAACCATGGTCACCGCCGGCATTTTTATGGTTGCGCGTATGTCGCCGCTGTTTGAGTTATCCGATGCCGCGCTCAACTTGGTGTTGGTGGTGGGCGCCATTACGGCCTTTTTTATGGGGCTGCTGGGCGTGGTGCAAAACGACATCAAGCGCGTGGTGGCCTACTCCACGCTGTCTCAGCTGGGGTACATGACCGTTGCCCTGGGCGCCTCGGCGTATTCGGTGGCGGTGTTTCACCTGGCCACGCACGCGTTTTTTAAAGCCTTGCTGTTTTTGGCTGCAGGCTCGGTCATCATGGGTTTGCATCACAACCAAGACATGCGATACATGGGCGGGGTGCGCAAATACATGCCCATCACCTACCTCACGTCGTTGATTGGGACCTTAGCCTTGGTGGGCATGCCGTTCTTCTCGGGCTTTTATTCCAAAGACAGCATCATTGAAGCCGTGCATTTGAGTAACTTGCCTGCGGCCGGTTGGGCCTACGCCGCGGTGGTGGCTGGGGTATTCATTACGGCGTTTTATTCGTTCCGTCTGGTGTTTTTGGTGTTTCACGGGGCCGAGCGGTACGACCAGCAGCCCGCGCACCATGGCCACGACGACCACGGCCACCATGACGCGCATGGCGCCAAGCCGCACGAGTCGCCCTGGGTGGTCACGCTGCCCCTGGTGTTGCTGGCGTTGCCTTCGGTGCTGTTGGGTTATGTGCTGATTGAGCCCATGTTGTACGGCAATTGGCTTGCGGGCGCGGTGGTGGTTGACGCGGCCAAGCACCCGGCCATGGCGGAGCTGGCCCAAACGTTTTTGGGGCCCACCGGCATGGCGCTGCACGGTTTGGGTACGCTGCCGTTCGTGCTGTTGGTTGCCGGTGCGGTGGCGGCGTGGTGGTGCTATTTGGTTAAGCCCAACGTGCCAGGGCGCGTGGCGCAGGCTATGCGGCCGGTGGTGACTGTGCTTGAAAACAAGTATTACCTTGACTGGTTCAACGAAAACGTGCTGGCGCGCGGTGCCCGCGCGCTGGGGCGTGGGCTGTGGCGTGGCGGCGACCAGGGCTTGATTGAAACCGGTGTGGTCAACGCCAGTTGGCGCATGGTGGGCTGGTTGTCGGCCCAGGTTCGGCAGTGGCAAAGTGGGTATTTGTATCACTATGCCTTGGCCATGCTGGTTGGGGTGTTTGCGCTGGTAACGGTATTTGTGTGGCTGGCTTAAGGAGCAAAACAGCATGGGAGCTTTAAGCCTTGCCATTTGGGCCCCGATCGTCTCGGGGTGCCTGGTCTTGGCCCTTGGACAAAAGGCAAGTGTGCAGCGGGTGCAGCAGGTGGCGTCTTGGTTGGCGCTGCTAAGCATGCTGGCCTTGGTGCCGATCGTGTGGCAATTTACACCTGGCGTGGCGGGCATGCAGTTGCAAGAGCATGTGCCGTGGATTGAGCGCTTTGCAGTAACTTACCACTTGGGGGTGGACGGGATTTCGTTTTGGCTGATTTTGCTTACGGCCTTTACCACCTGGGTGGTGGTGTTGTCGGTTGGGCACGGCGTGACCGAGCGCTTGCATCAGTACCTGGGCGCGTTTTTGGTGTTGTCCGGCTTAATGATTGGCGTGTTCTGCGCCATTGACGGCTTGCTTTTTTACATCTTTTTTGAGGCCACGTTGATTCCGATGTACCTCATCATTGGGGTGTGGGGCGGGCCCAATCGCATTTACGCGGCGTTTAAGTTTTTTCTGTACACCTTGGCCGGCTCACTGCTGATGCTGGCGGCGGTGATTTACCTCTACAACGCCTCGGGCGGCAGCTTTAACCTGGGCGTGTGGGCCAACTTGCCGTTGTCCCGCTCGGTGCAAACGGCGTTGTTCTTTGCCTTTTTGGCCGCGTTTGCGGTGAAGGTGCCCATGTGGCCGGTGCACACGTGGCTGCCCGATGTACACGTCGAGGCCCCCACTGGGGGTTCGGCGGTGTTGGCCGCCATCATGCTCAAGCTCGGTGCGTATGGCTTTTTGCGGTTCTCGCTGCCCATTGCGCCAGATGCTTCGCAGAGCTGGGCCTGGTTGATGCTGGCCTTGTCGCTGGTGGCGGTGGTGTACGTGGGGTTGGTGGCGTTGGTGCAGACCGACATGAAAAAGCTGGTCGCGTACTCCTCGGTGGCACACATGGGCTTTGTGACCCTGGGCTTTTTTGTCTTCGCGCCTCTGGGCATGAGTGGCGCGGTGGTGCAAATGATTGCCCACGGGTTTGTCTCTGCGGCCATGTTTTTGTGCATTGGCGTGCTGTACGACCGCACCCATTCGCGTGACATTGCCAGCTACGGTGGCGTGGTTAACACCATGCCGCGCTTTGCCGCGTTTGCCGTGTTGTTTGCCATGGCCAACAGTGGCTTGCCGGGTACGGCAGGGTTTGTGGGCGAGTGGATGGTGATTTTGGCTGCGGTCAAGGCCAACTTTTGGTTGGGCTTGGGGGCGGCCAGCGCCTTGTTGCTGGGCGCGGCGTACACGCTGTGGATGGTCAAGCGCGTGGTGTTTGGCGCGGTGGCCAACCCCACCGTGGCCAAGCTCACCGACCTCACCAGCCGTGAGGCGGTGGTGTTGACGCTGTTGGCGTTGGTGGTGTTGGCCATGGGGGTGTATCCCAAGCCCTTTACCGACATCATTGATCCGTCGGTGGCCGAGTTGCTGATGCACGTGGCCAAAGGCAAACTGCTGTAAGGCGGAGCAAGTAGCAATGAATTGGTTTGTGATTTACCCCGAGATTTTTCTGCTCATCATGGCGTGCCTGGTGGCGCTGCTTGATTTGTGGAGCCAAGACCCGCTGCGCCAGCGCGCGTACCTAACCGCGCTGATGACGCTGGCGGCGCTGGCGCTGTGGCACGCCATTGTGGCGGTCAATGACATGCAAGGCACGGCGTTTGGCGGCATGGTGGTGCTGGACACCATGGGCAGTTGGCTTAAGTCGGCTGCCTCATTGGCGCTGCTGGTGACGCTGGTGTACGCCAAGCCCTACGCGCAAAGCCGCGACATGCTGCGCGGCAGCGAAATGTTTTCGTTGTCGCTGCTGGCGCTGCTGGGCATGTTTGTCATGATGAGCGGCAACCACCTGCTGCTGCTTTACATGGGGCTGGAGCTGCTTACGCTTTGCAGCTA
>JALRBF010000209.1 GCA_023262365.1 Burkholderiaceae bacterium | reverse complement strand
CTCAACGACAAACCCACGCGCCTTGAGCTACTAACCGAAGACGACGCCGCCGATGCGGCCCGGGCCATGGACGTGGCGCGCAAGCTTGCGGCCGTACCGGTGCACGCCGTGGTGGGACACTTGAACAACGCCACGGCATTGACCGCAGCCAAGGTGTACCACGCCGCGGGCATTGCCCACCTAACGGTTGGGGCCAGCCACCCTGACCTGACCGAACGCGGCTTTAACACCGCCTACCGCTTGCTCGCCAGCGACCCGCAACTGGCCCAAGCGCTGGCGGTGCACGGCATCAAACGGCTCAAGCTTACGCAGGTCGCGGTGCTGGACGACGGCAGCGCCTACGGCAAGGTTCTGGCCCAGGCCTTTGCCGCGGCCATCACCGACGGTGGCGCCAAAGTGGCCGCACAAGTCTCGCTGCCTGGCGAGGCGGCGGCGCGCGAGGCGGCACTGGCCCCGGTGTGGCAGGCGCAACCCGACGCGGTGTTTTGGGGTGGGTTTGTGGATTCGCTGCAGCCGGTGTGGACGGCGATGCAGACCGCGGGTGTGAAGGGGCCCCTGCTTGGTGGCGACGGACTGTGCACCGAACAACTGGCCCAAACGCTCAAGCCAGCGCCTGCGGACGGCCGCCTATGGTGCGCCGAGGCCGGGCTGGCCACAGGCAAACCCAGCGCGGCCATGCAAGGGTTTAACGATGCGTTCAAAGCCCGCTATGGCAGCTTGCCTGGGCGTTACGCCGCGGCCAGCTACGACGCCGTGCAACTGGTGCTCGACGCCATGACCCGAGCCAAAAGCGCCTCGCCCGGAGCCTACCTACCCATGTTGGCCAAGGCCAGTTACAAAGGGCTGCTGGGCACCTACGCCTTTGATGCCAAAGGCAACCTCAAGCGCCCACCCGTGGCGCTGTACCAGTACCAAGCTGGGGCTAAGGTTGCCGCCGGTGGTTGACGTCTCACACTTTCCGCGTCAGGCCAAGTCGCTAACTTCGTACCGAAAGCACTGGGCCAAGCGCTTCGCCACGGCGCCGTTTTTGCCCACCACGCGGCAAGAGATGGATGCCCTGGGCTGGGACGCCTGCGATGTGGTGCTGGTGACCGGCGACGCGTACGTCGACCACCCCAGTTTTGGCATGGCCGTGATCGGGCGGGTACTGGAGGCGCAGGGCTTTCGGGTCGGCATCTTGCCGCAGCCGCACTGGCAAAGCGCCCAGCCGTTTACCGAGCTGGGGCGCCCCACGCTGTGTTTTGGCGTAACCGCGGGCAACATGGACTCGATGATCAACCACTACACGGCCGACAGAAAAATACGCAGCGACGACGCGTACACCGCCGGCGGGGCCGCAGGCAAACGCCCGGATCGTGCCGCCGTGGTGTACGCACAGCGATGCCGCGAAGCGTACCCCGATGTGCCGATTGTTTTGGGTGGTATCGAGGCCAGCCTGCGGCGCGTCGCACACTACGACTATTGGCAAGAAAAAGTACGCCGCAGCGTCGTGCTTGACAGCAAATGCGACCTGCTGCTTTATGGCAACGCTGAGCGTGCGTTGATTGAGGTGTTGCACCGTTTGGCCAAGCGCGAGCCAATTGCCTCGATGACCGACATTCGCGGCACGGCCTTTGTGGTCAAGCACGCCATGCCCGACTGGTTTGAGATTGACTCGACCTCGGTGGACACACCGGGGCGGGTGGAGGCCCACGTCAATCCGTACGAAGGCATGAACATGACCCCAGCGGCCAGCCCCAGTGTGCCGCAGGAGGCGGTGGTTTCGTTGGCGGCCCTGCATGGCAAGGGGGTTAAGGTGCCGCCGCGTGAGCGTAGCGTGATTCGGCTACCGGCCTTCGAGCAGGTGCGCAACGACCCGGTGCTGTACGCCCATGCCAGCCGTGTGTTGCACCTAGAGACCAACCCGGGCAATGCCCGGGCGCTGGTGCAGCGGCACGGCGAAGGCCGTTTGGCGCGCGATGTGTGGATCAATCCGCCGCCCATCCCGTTGTCCACGCAAGAGATGGACCACGTGTTTGACCTGCCGTATGCGCGCAGCCCGCATCCGCGCTACGCCGACGGCAACGGGCGACACGATGGCGCGACCAAAATCCCCGCGTGGGAGATGATTCGGTTCTCGGTCAACATCATGCGCGGCTGTTTTGGTGG
>JALRBF010000268.1 GCA_023262365.1 Burkholderiaceae bacterium | reverse complement strand
AGTGGCTCATTGCCCAGCGCAACTGCGGAAAGGTATACATGCTCATGTCGGCCCAGCGCACCGTGCGCTCGGGGGCCGGGGGCGAGCCCTGCATCCAACCCATGCGGATGGGGTCGCTGTCGTGTGCATCCAAAACCATGGGGGTTCTCCTGTGTTGCGCCCTGAGGCCAAGCACCCTATGCGGTGGGCACCGACTGCAAATCGAGCACGGCCAAGGCCATGACTTGCGCCGACTGCACCAACTCGTCGATGCCCACGTATTCATCGGGTTGGTGGGCCAAATCGAGAATGCCCGGGCCATAGGCAATGCAATCGCGCAACTGGCCCGTGCGCTGAATGTGCTTTTGGTCGTAGGTGCCGGGGCTGGAAATGTAGCTGGGCTCACGTCCCAGTACACGGGCAATGGCCCGCGCCGTGGCCTGCACCACCGGCGCATCGGCTGGCGTGGCGGTGGGCACAAAGCTCATGATGTCGCGCACCGCGTAGCGAAAACCCGGGCGCACCCGGGTCAGCTCGTCGAGCATGTCCACAATTTCTTGCTTCACGGCGTCTAGGTTTTCTTCGGCAATAAAGCGCCGGTCAAGCACCGCACGGCAGCTGTGCGCCACCACCGGCGCGGGCAGGTCGCCCGTGGGCTCGCCCGCTTGGTTGGTGGTGTAGCGCTGCTCGGGGTGTCCGCCGTGCACGCCGTTGATGTTCAGCGTGCTCACCCGCGCGCCCTCGGGCTGCACGGGCTCGGCGGTGTGGCGCTGCTGCAAGCGCGGCTGCAAGTCGGTTTCAAGCAGGTGCAAAAACGCCGCCATGTGCGAGACGGCGCTGTCGCCCAAAAACGGCATGGAGCCGTGCGCGATGCGGCCAAAGGTTTCGACCTCGCCCCACCACACGCCGCGGTGCCCCAAACACACCCGGTCAACCCCTAGCGGCTCAGGAATGATGACGTGCTGCACGCGCGGCGCGCTAAAGTAACCACGCTGCGCCAGGTACCCCACGCCGCTGAAGCCGCCGCTTTCTTCATCCACGGTACCGCTGATTTCGATGGCCCCGGGCAGGTCGATGCCAGCTTCAATCAGGGCCTCGCAGGCAATCATGCTTGCGGCGATGCCGCCTTTCATGTCGCAGCTGCCACGGCCGTATACCTTGCCGTCTTGCAAAGTGCCGCCAAACGGGTCAACCGTCCAGCCGCTGCCCACCTCCACCACGTCTATGTGGCCGTTAAAGTGCACGCAGGGGCCGCTGCCGCTGCCCTCATGCCGCGCCACCACGTTAACGCGCGGGTAGGCGTCGCTGTCGCCCGGGGCACCCACGGCACGCACGTACTCCACCGCAAAGCCGCGCGCGCGCAGGCGCTCGCCCATCAGCCGGGCGCAGGCCTCGTAGGCATCGCCAGGGGGGTTAATGGTGGGAATTTGAATCAGCGCTTGGGTCAGCGCAATCAGCTCGTCGCGTTTGGCGTCGATGCGCTGCAAGATGGCGTCGGTGACTTGTCTCATGATGCGTTGCAGTCTACAACCAAGCGCACGTAAACTCGGGCCCCTTATGCAAAACAAACTTCACTTCATCAATCATCGTTGGCAAGCGTCGGCTTCGGGGGCCACGCTGGATGTGCTTGACCCGTCTGACGGCGAGGTGTTTGCCACGCTGGCGCGGGGCAACGCGCCAGACGTTGACGCGGCCGTGCACGCTGCGCGCGCCTGCTTTGACGGGCCTTGGCAGGCCATTGACGCGGCCGCACGCGGCCGGCTGCTGATGGCCTTGTCGCGGCGCGTGGGCGAGTGCACCGACGAGCTGGCCGCGCTAGAGCAGCGCGACTGCGGCAAACCCATCAAGCAAGCGCGCGCCGACGCCGTGGCGCTGGCGCGCTACTTTGAGTTTTATGCCGGCGCCTGCGACAAACTGCACGGCCAGACCATTCCGTACCAAAACGGCTACAGCGTGCTCACCTGGCGCGAGCCCCACGGCGTAACCGGCCACGTGGTGCCCTGGAACTACCCCATGCAGATTTTTGGCCGCAGCGTGGGCGGCGCGTTGGCCGCGGGCAATGTGTGCGTGGTCAAGCCGGCTGAGGACGCGTGCTTGTCGCTGCTGCGCGTGGCCGAGCTCATGGCCGAGGTGGGCTTTCCGCCCGGCAGCATCAACCTTGTTACCGGTTACGGCCACGAGGCCGGAGACGCATTGGTGCGCCACCCCGGCATTGACCACATTAGCTTTACCGGCAGCCCGCGCGTGGGCACGCTGGTGCAACAACTCGCCGCCGAGCGGCACTGCCCCGTGACGCTGGAGCTGGGCGGCAAAAGCCCACAAGTGGTGTTTGACGACGCCGACCTGGACGCCGCCATTGCGGTGATTGTCAACGCGATTGTGCAAAACAGCGGCCAAACGTGCTCGGCCGGTTCGCGCTTGCTGGTGCAACGCGGCGTTTACCCGCAGCTGTTGCAGCGGCTTGGTGCCGCCTTTGAGGCGCTACGCGCCGGGCCAGCGGCCGATGACTTGGACTTGGGCCCGCTGATACGCGCCAGTCAACTGCAACGCGTGCAAAGCATGCTGGGCCAGGCGCAGGCCGATGGCATCACCACGGCCGCGCAGGGCCAAGTGGTGGCGCACGCGCCTGCCAGCGGGTTTTACCAAGCCCCGGTGCTGCTGCGCGATGTGCCGGTGCAGCACCGCCTAGCCCAAGAAGAGGTGTTTGGCCCGGTGCTGGTGGCCATGCCGTTTGACACCGAAGACGACGCGGTGCAAATGGCCAACGCCACGGCGTTTGGCCTGGTGGCTGGGGTGT
The DNA here is from genome assembly GCA_023262365.1 of Burkholderiaceae bacterium. Taxonomy (GTDB): domain Bacteria; phylum Pseudomonadota; class Gammaproteobacteria; order Burkholderiales; family Burkholderiaceae_C; genus RS62. The sequence continues at coordinate 5,697 of JALRBF010000268.1, read as the reverse complement.
GGACGGAGAACGGCGCGCGCCAATTTCGTCTGGCCAAACGCTTGCGCTGCGGCCAGGTATTTGTGAACAACTACGGCGCTGGCGGCGGGGTGGAGCTGCCCTTTGGCGGCGTGGGCGCCAGCGGGCACGGCCGCGAAAAGGGCTTTGAGGCGCTGCTGGGCTTTACCCAACTCAAAACCGTGGCCATTCGCCACAACTAACCCAAGGAGACAACGCGATGCGTGTAAAAGACAAAGTGGTGGTGGTAACGGGCTCTGGGGGCGGCATTGGCGAGGGCATTGCACACCGCATGGCCGAAGAAGGCGCCAAGGTGGTGGTCTCTGACGTGCGCGCCGACGCGGGCGAGGCCGTGGCCCACGCCATTACCGCCAAGGGCGGCACGGCCAGCTTTTGTGCCGCCAACGTGACGGTAGACGCGGACATGGCCGCGCTGGTGGCGCACGCCCAGCGCACCCATGGCCGGCTGGACGTGATGGTGAACAACGCCGGCTGGACGCACGTGAACCAACCGGCCATTGACACCACCGAGGCAGATTTTGACAAGGTGTATGCCATTAACGTCAAAAGCATTTTTTTGAGCACCAAGCACACCGTACCGGTGTTTCGCCAGCAAGGCGGGGGCTGCTTTGTCAACATTGCCTCCACCGCCGGCGTGCGACCACGCCCCGGGCTGACGTGGTACAACGGCAGCAAAGGCGCGGTAATTATTGTGAGCAAGTCGCTTGCTGCCGAGCTGGGGCCAGACAACATTCGCGTCAATTGCGTCAACCCGGTCATGAACCCCTACACCGGCCTGGGCACCGCCTTTGCAGGGGGCGAGCTCACCCCCGAGCGGCTGGACAAATTTCGCAGCACGATTCCGCTTGGGCGATTTTCTACCCCGCAAGACGTGGCCAACGCCACGCTTTACCTTGCCAGCGACGAGGCGGCGTTTATTAGCGGCATTTGCCTTGAGGTGGACGGCGGGCGCTGCGCCTAAAGCGTGGCGTACTCGCTGCGCAAGGCGGCAATGGCCTGCGCCATGCGCTGGCGCGCGTGTTCGGGGTCTACGCCCAGCAGCACCGCGTCGTCCAGCGCGTCTTGCGCGGTTTCAACCAGTTCGCGCAGGTTGTCCTCGAGTACCTTAATTTTTTCTACACACGCCACGGGCTCGCCGCCGGGCGCAAGCCACGGCTGGCTGGTTGCATTGGCCATCACGTCCTCCCTGTTTTTTGTGTCACGTTAGGCTAAGCTCACACTTTACTGCATGACACGGAGGCCACAATGAAACAAGGCAAGGGCTGGGGGCGGCACCACGCGGCGCGTGGCTTGGCCATGGCCGCGTGCTTAGGCGGGCTAAGCTCGGCGGGGGGGGCCAAGCCCAACGTGGTGGCGTTTAACGGCTGGGCCATGGATCAAACCGAAGTCACCATTGCGCAGTTTGGCCGCTTTGTGCAAGCCACGGGGCTGCAAACACAAGCCGAACGCGAAGGGGGTGGCTTTGAATTTGCCGCCGGGTGGGAGCGCCGCCCGGGCTGGACTTGGTATGCCCCCAACGGCGAGCGCGATGCCGACCCACGCCTGCCAGCGGTGCACGTAACCCACGCCGAGGCCCAGCGCTACTGCCAATGGGCCGGCGGCACACTGCCCAGCGCCAGCCAGTGGCAACAGGCCGCTTACGTGGAGCAGCGGCCCGCACCGCCCAAGGGCTTGGTGCGCGGCCAACGCTACCCTTACCCCACGGGCGCCGACGCGCAAGGCGCCAACACCAGCAACCCCGACCCCTGGCCACGCGCGGCACCAGCGGGGGCCACGCGCGCCGGTGTCAATGGCCTGTACGACATGGGCGCCAACGTGTGGGAATGGGTGAGCGACGCGCAAGGCCAAACGCGCCGCACCATGGGGGGCTCGTGGTGGTACCCGCCGTACCAAATGCAAGCCAACGTGGTGGCCTACAAACCCGCCAGCTTTTACGCGGTGTACATTGGCTTTCGCTGCGTGTACCCCGCGCCGGCGGCGGCCAATCAATAGTTAAATCAGCCCGCCGTTGGGCTGCACCACCTGCCCCAGCACCCAAGAGGCGCGGCTCGAGGCCAAAAACGCCACCACCTCGGCCACCTCTTGCGGCTGCCCCACCCGGTTTAACGGGCTCATGGCAGCGCTGCGCGCAATCGCCGCTTCGTCTTTGCCTGAGCGAAACAAATCGGTGTCCACCGGCCCCGGGGCCACGGCGTTAACCCGCACCCGCCGCGGCGCGAGCTCTTTGGACATGGAGCGCACCAAGCACTCCACGGCGGCTTTGGTGGCGCTGTACGGCCCCACACCGGGCACAGCATGGCGCACCAGTGAGGTGGTTAGGGCCACGATGGCGCCATCGTCAAGCACATGACGCGCGGCATGCTGCAGCACATGAAACGCCCCCATCACGTTGACCTGCAGCAAGCGCTCAAAGGCCGCGGCGTCAAACTGGGCCATGGGCCCGGGCGGCACGTTGATGCCGGCGTTGGCCACCACCACAGCGGGGGCCACCCCGGCGTCTTGCGCGGCTTGCGTAAACACCGCGGCCACTTGGGCGCTGTCGGTGATGTCGGCACGGTAGGCGCGCCCCGGACAATCGGGGTTGGCTGCCGTGGCGTAGGTGTAGGCCACGGTGTAGCCCTCGCGCGCCAAGGTTTGCACACACGCGGCGCCAATGCCACGCGAGCCACCAAAAACCAATGCCAGTTGCGCCACGGTAACCTCCAAAAAAATTTAGGCCCCCGCGTTATAGCACCTGTGGCGGGTTTGGCCGGTTGGCAGCGCGACACCGCTTTTGCTATGCTCAAGGCATGAACGCTCCCACCCCCATTCACTGGGAAGCCGGCGACACCAGTCGGGTTCCGTTTGCGGTGTACACCGACGCGGCGCTGCACGCCAAAGAAATGCAGCGCTTTTTTTATGAAAACCACTGGTGCTACGTTGGTCTAGAAGCCGAAGTGCCCAACCCGGGCGACTTTAAGCGCACCAAAATTGGTGAACGCTCGGTGGTGATGGTTCGCGACCACGACCACAGCGTGCACGTGATTGAAAACGTGTGCGCCCATCGCGGCATGCAGTTTTGCCGCGAACGGCACGGCAACATCAAAGAGTTTGTGTGCCCTTACCACCAGTGGAGCTACACCTTACAAGGCGACTTGCAAGGCGTGCCCATGCGCCGCGGCGTGCGCCAAGACGGCAAAATTAATGGTGGCATGCCCGCGGACTTTGAAATGGCCGAGCACGGCCTGAACAAGCTGCGCGTGACGTGCCGAGGCGGCGTGGTGTTTGCCACCTTTGACCACCACATGCAAAGCCTTGAGGCGTACATGGGGCCCACCATCTTGGGGTACTTTGACCGGGTCTTTAACGGCCGGCGGCTTACCCTGCTGGGCTACAACCGCCAGCGCATTCCAGGCAACTGGAAGCTGATGCAAGAAAACATCAAAGACCCCTACCACCCGGGCTTGCTGCACACGTGGTTTGTTACCTTTGGGCTGTGGCGCGCCGATAACAAGGCCGAGCTGCGCATGGACGAACACGGGCGGCACGCGGCCATGATTTCGACCCGTGGCAACGCCGGCAAGGCCGGCGAGGTGGCGCAGGTAAGCAGCTTTAAGCAAAGCATGACGCTGCACGACCCGAGCTTTTTGGACATCGTGCCCGAGCCCTGGTGGGGTGGGCCCACGGCGGTCATGACGACTTTATTTCCCAGCCTGGTGATTCAGCAGCAAGTCAACAGCGTCTCCACCCGCCACATTCAACCCGACGGCCACGACGCCTTTGACTTTATATGGACGCACTTTGGCTTTGAAGACGACAGCGCCGAGATGACCGAGCGCCGCCTGCGCCAAAGCAACCTGTTTGGCCCGGCGGGCTTTGTATCGGCCGACGACGGCGAGGTGATTGAGTTTTCGCAGCAAGGCTTTGCCCAAAAACCCCAGCACCGTGCGCTGGTTGAAATGGGTGGACGCGACACCGCCGAGACCGACCACATGGTGAGCGAGACCTGCATTCGCGCCATGTACGCGTACTGGCGACAAGTGATGGAGCGGCCATGACGCAAGCCCTGAACGTAGACGACTACATTGCCGTGCAACAACTGTACGCCGACTACGGCCTTACCCTAGACAGCGGCGACTTTGACCACTGGCCCACTTTTTTTACCGACGACTGCCGCTACCTGGTGCAGCCGCGCGACAACCACGACCGTGGCCTGCCACTGGCCACCATCATGCTCACCAGCAAAGGCATGTTGCTTGACCGGGTGTACGGTATTAAAGAAACGCTGTTTCACGACCCGTACTACCAACGCCACGTGATTGGCGCACCGGTGGTGCGCCAGCGCCAAGCCAACGAATGGCAATGCGAGGCCAGCTACGCGGTGTTTCGCACCAAGCGCGACCAACTTAGCACCGTGTTTAACGTGGGCCGCAGCCTAGACACCCTGCGCCGCACCGAGGCCGGCTGGCGCTTTGCCACCCGGCTGTGTGTGTACGACAGTGAAATGGTGCCCAACTCCATCATCTACCCGGTGTAACCCACGCATGACCGAACCTTGGTACCCCATCGGCGCGGCCGACGATTTTTTTGACGACACCCCCATGCCGGCGCAAGCCGGCGAGCACGCGCTGTGCGTGGTGCGCCGTGGTAACCATGTCTTTGCCCTGGCCGACTGGTGCAGCCACGGCAACGCCCGCCTAAGCGAAGGGTTTGTTGAGGGCGACGACGTGGAGTGCCCTTTTCACCAAGGGCGGTTTTGCTTGCGCACCGGCGTGGCAACCGTGGCGCCAGCCACCGAGCCCGTGGCCACCTACCCCACCAAAATTCAAAACGGCACGGTGTGGGTGGCCGTGCCCTCGGCCCCTGCCCCAGCCGCCGACTGACGCGGCCGCCCCGCTGCCATGAACACCACCGAACACTGGCAACACATTTACCAAACCCGCTCAACCCAAGCGGTGAGCTGGTACGCGCCGCAACTAACCGACTCGCTGCGCTGGGTAACGCGCCTGTGCGCGCAGCCCAGCGCGCGCATTGTTGACGTTGGGGCTGGCGCCGGCACCTTGGTTGACGACTTGTTGGCCCGTGGCTACACGCAACTCACGGCCATGGACCTTTCGGCAGCGGCCCTGCAACACAGCCAGCAACGCCTGGGCCAAGCCAGCGCCAACGTGCAGTGGCTGGTGGCCGACGCCACACAAGCCCCGCTGGCAGCGCAAGCCTACGACTTGTGGCACGACCGGGCGGTGTTTCACTTTTTAACCCAGGCCGACCAGCAACAAGCGTATGTTGTGGCCTGCGCGCACGCCCTGCGCCCGGGAGGCCACGCCGTGCTGGCCACCTTTGGCCCGCAAGGCGCTCAGCGCTGCAGCGGCCTGCCCGTGCAGCGCTACAACGCCGCCCAACTGGCCCACGCCATGGGGCCGCGCTTTGCGTTGATTGGCAGCGAATTAACCATGCACCACACCCCCTCGGGGGCCGAGCAGCAGTTTTTGTACGCCGCCTTTGAGCGGCTGGCGGACTGACCCCAGCGCAAACAAAAAAGCCCCGCAACGTAGGCGAGGCTTTTTTAAAAAAGATGGCGCGGCTGGCAGGATTCGAACCCACGACCCCTTGGTTCGTAGCCAAGTACTCTATCCAACTGAGCTACAGCCGCGCAAGACCGCTATTGTAGCACGGTTTTGGTAGGGCGTGAGGGACTTG
>JALRBF010000262.1 GCA_023262365.1 Burkholderiaceae bacterium | reverse complement strand
CAGATTCGGCATAAACAATCGCATCACTGATTTGTTCCGCTACACGAAGCATTTCGGCCATACGTTGTGGCTCGCTAAAACTTGCATCAGGGACAATCATCCACCTGCTTCCATCAGCAGACGGACGAACATTTTTAAGTGGGTTGTCCGATGGCAGAAGATGAGTTACTGCTTGTTGAATGTGATTGAATTTCACATCGACATTTTGTGCGCCCACTTTGTGCAACGCCCCGATCACTTTGACGTGGTGGTGGCCAGCAATTTGTTTGGCGACATCCTCAGCGACCTCGGCCCGGCTTGCACCGGCACCATTGGCATCGCCCCCAGTGCCAACCTCAACCCTGAGCGGCGCTGGCCGTCGCTGTTTGAGCCGGTGCACGGGTCGGCCCCTGACATCGCCGGCCAAGGTGTGGCCAACCCAATAGGTCAAATTTGGTCGGGCGCTATGATGCTGGACTTTTTGGGCTGCCGTGAGGGTCATGACGCCATGTTGGCGGCCATTGAAGATGTGTTGCAACCCAACAGCGGGGCCCCGCGCACCCCGGACATGGGGGGCAACGGCAGCACCCAGGCTGTGGGTGAGGCCGTGTGTGCGGCACTGGCCAAGCGCCTGGCCTGATGAACGTGGCCGCCGCCGGCAGGGTTTGCCGGGAGTTGACAACCCGGCACTTGCGTGGTGTCATGCGACCCCTGTTTGTTTTTCTTGCGCCAGGTCGGCTTTGCGGTCGGTTTGGTGTTTTTTCGTTTTGGCTAGAATCGCAGCCAACCGTTATTTAAATAAGGAGTTTTCCTGTGAACAAAACCGAACTCATCGAATACATGGCCAAAGACGCCGACCTGTCCAAGGCGGCCGCCGCACGTGCGCTCGATGCGATGATTGACGGGGTGCGCAAGACCCTGAAAAAAGGCGGTACCGTGTCGTTGGTGGGTTTTGGCACCTTTGCGGTGGGCAAGCGCGCGGCGCGTACGGGCCGCAACCCCCAAACCGGTGCCACGATCAAAATCAAAGCCGCCAAGGTGCCCAAGTTTCGCGCCGGCAAAGGCTTGAAGGACGCGCTCAACGGCGGCAAGTAACAACCGCGGTTATCGGTGGGGTGCTTAGCTCAGTTGGTAGAGCGGCGCCCTTACAAGGCGTAGGTCGGCGGTTCGACCCCGTCAGCACCCACCAAGCCCAAGGCGAACCTGGTTCGCCTTTTTTTTTCTCTCAGGTCTGTACGCATGTTTGAGTCCATCCGAAAAAATACCCGTCTCATGGCCTTGTTGCTTGGGGTGGTGGTGATCCCGGCCTTTGTGTTGTTTGGTGTCAGCGGATACACCTCGTTTAACGAGCGCACCGAAACCGTTGCCGAGCTCAAGGGCCGCACCATCACGCGTGAGGTTTGGGAGCAAGCGCACCAGCGCGAAATTGACCGACTCAGACAGAGCCTGCCCAACCTGGATATGGCGCAACTCGACACCCCGGCGGCGCGACGCGTGACCCTCGAGCGGTTGCTCGATGAGGCGCTGCTGGCGCAGGCCGCGGCCGATTTGCGTATCACGCTGGGCGACGCCCGATTGGCGCGTTTGTTGCGCCAAGAGCAGGCCGTGGCCAATTTGCTTGACGCCAGCGGACAGTTGGATAAAGACCGCTTTCGTGATTGGTTAAACGCGCAAGGCTTTACCCCAGAGACCTTTGACGCGACCATGCGCGCCCAACTCGCCCCCCAAGAGCTGCCGCAACTGGTGCAGGCGTCCACGCTGGTTACCGATGGCTTGGTGCAGCCGTGGTTAAAAGCCTACTTTGAGCGCCGCGTGGTCAGTGCCCGGTGGTATCCAGCCAAGGACTACGAAGCCAAGGTAAAGGTCGACGATGCGGCCATTGAAGCCAGCTACCGCGCCAACGTGGCGGTCTACCAAACGCCCGAGACGGTGGACGTGGCGTGGGTCACGCTTTCGCGCGAGGCCTTGGCGCGTCAGGTCAAGCTGGAGCCCGAGGCGTTGCGCACCTATTACCAGCAAAACTTGGCCAGCTTCCGGACCCCGCAAGAGCGCCAGGTGCGCCACATTTTGCTCAAGCTCGACGCCAGCACCCCGCCAGACCAAGCCAAGCAAATCGAGACCAAGGCCAACGCCTTGCTGCAGCAGCTGCGCGCTGACCCGCAGCGCTTTGCCGAATTGGCCAAGGCCAACAGCCAAGACCCGGGTAGCGCCGCCCAAGGTGGCGATTTGGGTTTTTTTGGGCGTGGCGCCATGGTCAAACCGTTTGAGGACGCGGCGTTTGCGCTGGCCCCTAACGGCATCTCAGATGTGGTTCGCACCGATTTTGGCCTGCACATTTTGCAGCTGGTGGCCGAGCGCGGTGGCCAGACCCAAACCTTCGAACAAGCCCGGGGAGAAATTGAAAAGCGCTTTCGCCAGCAACAAGCCCAGCGCCTTTACGCCGAGCAGGCCGAGCGGCTGACCAACCTGGCGTTTGAGCAGCCCGATACCCTAGACCCTGTGGTCAAGTCCCTTGGGCTGACGCTGCAGCGCGCCACCAACGTGACCCGACAAAAGGTGCCCGCGGCACTGAACCAGCCGCGTTTGGTCCAAGCCTTGTTCGCGGCTGACGCTACGCAAAAAAAGCTCAACACCGAGGCCCTAGAAGTTAGCCCTGGGGTGTTGGTCTCAGCGCGCGTGACGCGCCACCAAGCCCCGGCGACCCGGCCACTGGATGAGGTGCGCGAGCAAGTCAAGCGGCAGCTGGTGGCCGAGCAGGGCGCGCAAATGGCCATTGCAGCCGGCGTCCAGGCCCTGGAGGCCGCGCGTAAGGGCCAGGCCCCGACTGGCCTGAGCGCACCGCTGACGGTATCGCGTGACCAGTCGGTGGGCTTGCCCGTGGAGGCGGTGCGCGCCGTGATGGGGGCCGATGCGCGTGAGCTGCCTGTATGGGTGGGGGTGCCCGCCGGTGCGCAAGGGTACTGGGTGGCGCGCATCGATCAAGTCAAGGCACGGCAGCCGGTTGACCCGACCCAGCAAGCACAAGAAAAAACGCAACTGCAGCGCTGGTTGGCGCAGGCCGAATGGCAAGCGTTGCTGGAGGCCTTGCGCAAGCGCTACGACGCACGCGTGGTCGCCAGCTAACCGCAGGGGCCAAGGGCGTCTGGCCACGGCTGGCTATAATCTAGCCCAGCGGTGGCCGTAGCTCAGTTGGTAGAGTCCCAGATTGTGATTCTGGTTGTCGTGGGTTCGAGCCCCATCGGTCACCCCATCCGCTT
>JALRBF010000252.1 GCA_023262365.1 Burkholderiaceae bacterium | reverse complement strand
TGTTTGCTGGCATTGCCGGGTTGGGGCAATTGGCTAGCCCGGCCGATGTGCCTTTCACCACCTTGGTGCCGGCGTACCTTACCTCCGAGCTCAAAAGCGCCTTCACCATTGGGTTTTTGATTTACATCCCGTTTGTGGTGTTGGACTTGATTGTGGCCAGTGTGTTGATGTCCATGGGCATGATGATGCTATCGCCCATGATGATCTCGCTGCCGTTTAAGTTGATGTTGTTTGTGCTGGTCGATGGCTGGGGGCTCATCATGAGTTCGCTGGCGGCCAGCTTTGCCATGCCATAAGGGGAGAGCCAATGGACGCCGGTGCGGTGGTGGATTTGGCGCGTTACGCGCTGTGGATGACGGTGCTGATTGCCGGGCCGCTGCTGCTGGTGGGGCTGGCCGTGGGCTTGGTGATTGGGATGTTGCAAGCCGCCACCTCAATCAATGAGATGACGTTGAGCTTTATTCCTAAGCTGTTGGCTTTGGGCTTGACGTTGGCTTTGGCCGGCGGCTGGCAAATTGCCACCTTGGTGGATTTTGCGCGCAACGTGTTTGCGCGCATTGCCACCATTAACTAGGGCGTGGGGCGGTACCGTGGAACTGCTGGTGGCCGAGGTGGTGCAGCGCTTCTACGGTTTTTTGTGGCCCATGCTGCGCATCTCGGCCATGATGCTGGTGGCGCCAGTGCTCAGCCAAAACGCCATGAATGTGCGCTTGCGCGTGCTGCTGGCGGTGGTGTTGACGTGGTTGATTTTTCCGCTGTACGAGTGGCCGCGGCTGGACCCCACCAGTGCCGTGGGGCTGCTGGAGGTGGCCAACCAGGTGCTGATTGGCGCGACCATGGGGCTGATGCTGCAAGTCATCGTGGCCGCGCTGGTGGTGGCAGGGCAAGCCATTTCGGCCTCGATGGGGCTGGCCATGGCCAACATGATTGACCCCAACGTGGGCAACGTGCCGGTGGTGGCCCAAGTGCTCATCATCATGGCTACCCTGATTTTTTTGGGCGCCGGTGGGCACGCCTTGCTGTTTGCGCTGGTGTTGCAAAGTTTTGACGTGTTGCCCATTGGTGCGTCGGTGCTTGACCAAGACCACTGGGGCCAGTTGTTGGCCTGGAGCGGCATGATGTTCACCGGCGCGGTGTTGTTGGCGCTGCCGGTGTTGGTCACGTTGTTGTTTATTAACGTGGGTTTGGGTGTGGTGACCCGCGCGGCGCCAAGTCTAAATATTTTTGCGGTGGGTTTTCCGGCCATGATAGTGGCCGGCTTTGTGGTGTTGATGTTGTCGTTGGACAGCATGGGCGGGCGCATGCAGTGGATGTGGTCGCAAGGGTTTTTTGTGGTTAGGCGTTGGGCCGGGCTTGACTGATGGCCGAGCAAAGCACCCAAGAACGCACCGAAGCCCCCACCGCGAGGCGGCTGAGCAAGGCGCGCGAAGACGGGCAGGTGGCGCGCTCGGTGGAGCTGCCCGCCGCGGCGGTGATGATTTCGGCCGTGACGCTGATGTTTTTAGCCGGCAGCTGGTTGCTGCTGAAACTGGCCGAGGGCTTTAAGGAGGGGTTTGTGATTGACCGCACCACCTTGCTTAGCCCCGATTTGTTGCCGGCCATGGTGGGCGCGCAGCTGCTGCACGCGTTTGGCGTGATTGCGCCAATTTTGCTGCTGACTGCGGTGGTGGCCATTGTGGCCTCGGGGCTAACCGGGGGGTATTTGTTCTCGGTTAAAGCCCTGCTGCCCAAGGGCAGCAAGCTCAACCCGCTCAATGGGCTCAAGCGCATGTTTGGCCCCAAAGCCGCGGTTGAGTTGATTAAAGCCTTGCTTAAGTTTGCCTTGGTGGCCGGCGTGCTGGTGGCGATGGTGCAGGTGAACCTGGGTGACTTGGTGCAACTGGGCAACATGCCGCTTGAGCCGGCCATGCGCCGCGCCGGCGAGTTGATTGTGGAGTCGGCGCTTTACGTGACGCTAAGCCTGGTGTTGATTGCCGCCATTGATGTGCCATGGCAGAAGTATGACTTTCTCAAGCGCATGCGCATGACCAAGCAAGAGGTTAAAATAAAAATTACATATTATACTAACAATGAGCGCTAACGACACTTCTTCCAATTTATTCTTCGATGTTCAACAGAAAACTGATAAGCAACATATTTTGGACAATCCAGATACATATATTGGTTCTGTTGAAGAAGTAGATTCTGATTTATGGATTTTAAATGAAACAAATGATAAAATAATTCAAAAAAATATAAAATATGTTCCTGGTTTATTTAAATTATTTGATGAAGGTATTGTAAATTGTCGTGATCATGTTGTGCGTATGTCACAAGCAATTACAAACGATACTCCAAATACAATTCATGTTACAAACATAGACAT
>JALRBF010000322.1 GCA_023262365.1 Burkholderiaceae bacterium | reverse complement strand
CCTACTGCTACGGCCGTGACCTCGGCCGCGGCCACCTCGTCAACCTCGGCGAAGCCGTGGGCGTGGTGGCGGCGCAGTCGATCGGCGAGCCCGGCACGCAGCTGACCATGCGTACCTTCCACATCGGCGGCGCCGCCTCGCGAGCCGCGGTGGCGTCCAGCGTGGAGGCCCGCTCGGCCGGTTCGGTAACGTTCAACGCGGCCATGCGCTACGTGAGCAACCGCCAGGGCGATTTGGTGGTGATCTCGCGCTCGGGTGAGGTGATGGTGGCCGATGAGCACGGCCGTGAGCGCGAACGCCACAAGGTGCCGTACGGCGCGGTGTTGGCCATTAAGCCTGACCAGGCCGTTAAGCCTGGCACGGTGCTGGCCAACTGGGACCCGCTGACGCGACCCATCATCACCGAGTACGCTGGCACGTTGCGCTTTGAGAACGTGGAAGAGGGCCTGACCGTGGCGCGTCAAGTGGACGACATCACGGGCTTGTCTACCCTGGTGGTGATTGACCCCAAGCGCCGAGGTTCCACCAAGGTGGTGCGCCCAGTGGTTAAGCTGCTGGATGAGGCGGGCACGGAAGTCAAAATCCCCGGCACCGACCACGCCGTCACCATTGGCTTTCCGATTGGCGCACTGATTCAGGTGCGTGATGGTCAAGACGTGGGCCCGGGCGAGGTGCTGGCGCGGATTCCGGTGGAGGGGCAAAAAACCCGCGACATCACCGGCGGTTTGCCACGTGTGGCCGAGCTGTTTGAAGCGCGTTCACCCAAAGACCGGGGCGTGCTGGCCGAAATGACCGGCACCGTGTCGTTTGGTAAAGAAACCAAGGGCAAGATTCGCTTGCAAATCACCGACCCCGATGGCGCCATTTGGGAAGAACTCGTACCCAAGGAAAAGAGCTTACTGGTGCACGAAGGCCAGGTGGTGAACAAAGGCGAATTGATTGTGGACGGCCCGGCCGATCCGCAAGATATTTTGCGCTTGTTGGGTATTGAAGAGTTGGCGCGCTACGTGGTGGATGAGGTGCAGGACGTGTACCGCTTGCAAGGCGTGAAGATCAACGACAAGCACATTGAAGTGATTGTTCGTCAGATGCTGCGCCGTGTGGTGGTGGCCGACCCGGGTGAGTCGTCGTACATTGCCGGTGAGCAAGTGGAGCGCTCGGAGATCTTGAACACCAACGACGCGTTGCGCGCCGAGGGTAAAACCGTGGCCACCTACAACAACGTGTTGCTGGGTATCACCAAGGCCTCGTTGTCCACCGACAGCTTCATCAGCGCCGCATCGTTCCAAGAGACCACCCGCGTGCTTACCGAAGCGGCCATCATGGGCAAGCGCGACGAGCTGCGCGGCTTGAAGGAAAACGTGATCGTGGGACGACTGATTCCGGCCGGCACCGGCATGGCCTACCACGACGCGCGCCGCGTGCGTGAAGCCATGGACGAGCAAGAGCGTCGCGCCATTGCTGATGCCGAAGCTGAGGAATTGGCCAAGGCACAAGCTGAAGCTGAGGGCGACGCTGCGGTTGATGAGTCAGTAGCCGGCCCCGACGGCGAGTAAGGCGCGCGTCGGTGACGTCTGGCGTTGGCCTGGCGGCACAGTTACAGCACACCGCTGGTGTGCTGGCCGCTGTGGCCAAGGGGCAGCGTTGGGACGGCGCCATGGCGCGGGTGACGCCTGCACTGCGACCCGCGGTGCAGGCGTTGTCGTTTCATGCCATGCGGCACGAGGGGTGGGCGCGCACCATGCTGGGTTTGCTTGCCTCGCGTGCGCCCGCGCCGTGGCCGGGGGCCTTGCTCAAGCTCGCGCTGGTGCTGCTGCGCGCCCAAGACGCCATGGCCTACGCGCCGCACACGGTGGTTAACCAGGCGGTTTCGGCGTGCCGCGCGCAAGAGGCGCAGGCCCATGCCGCGGGTTGGGTCAATGCCTGTTTGCGGCGCTACTTGCGAGAAACCCAAGCCCTAGAGGCCAGCGCAGCCCAAACCGACGAGGCACGTGAGAACCTGCCCGGCTGGTGGGTGCGGCGCTGGCGCGACGAACTGGGCGCGCACGCCCAGGCCGTGATGTCGGCGAGCCGAGAACACCCCCCCATGGTGCTGCGGGTGAATCGTCGTCGCTGCCAGGTCAAGGCCTACATTCAGGCCCTCGTGGCCAATGGCCTAAGCGCACGGGCCGTGGGGGAAGACGGTTTGATGCTGGAGCACGCGGTGCCGGTGCATCAGTTGCCCGGTTGGGCCCAGGGCTGGGTGTCGGTGCAAGACGGCGCCGCGCAGCTGGCCGCGCCCTTGTTGCTGGAGGCGTTGCCGGCGGCGGCAACGCGGCCCCGTGTGCTGGACGCGTGCGCCGCGCCAGGCGGGAAAACCGCCCATTTGCTTGAGCGGGGTGACGTGGACGTGTTGGCGCTGGACCTGGACGCCGAGCGCTTGACGCGCGTGCAATCGAGCCTGCAGCGCCTGGGCTTAGGCGCCACGCTGCGTGCAGCCGATGCGGCGCAGCCCCGCGCATGGCACGACGGCGTGCCCTTTGACGGGATTTTGCTGGACGCGCCGTGCAGCGCGTCGGGCATTGTGCGGCGCCACCCGGATATTCCGTGGTTGAGGCGCCCGCAGGACATTGACGGCTTGGCGCAACGCCAGCGCCAGTTGTTGCGAACGCTATGGCCGCTGCTCAAGCCCGGTGGCTGCTTGGTGTATGCGGTGTGTTCGGTGTTTGACGCCGAGGGCCCGGCGCAGGCCGACTGGTTTGCAGGCCAGCACCCCGAGGCGCAGCCATTGGCCGCGCCCGGGCGCGTGTTGCCCGGCGTTGGTGTTGGCGCCCCCGGTTTGGGGGACAATCCCATCATGGCGTTTGATGGATTCTTTTATGCCGCATGGCGTAAGCCGCAACCGGTGGTGTAGGCGCGGCTGGGTTGCGCTGCTGGCCCTGGCATGGGCCGGTGTGTTGCACGCCACCACGTTGCAAAGTATTCAAACCACCCAAAGCGCCGAGGGCTTGCGCCTGTCGGCCACGGTGCAGGTCAATCTTACGGCACAGGTGCAGCAGGCACTTGAGCGTGGCGTGCCCTTGTACTTTGTGCACCAGGTACAGGTGGTGCAACCCCGTTGGTGGTGGCGTGACCGCGTGGTGAGCGACCACAAGCGCCGCCTTCGCGTGACCCAGCAAGCCTTAACCCGGCAGTGGCGGGTGGCGGTGCTGGACGAGCCCACCGGCACGGCGGACGGTGGCAGCGGGCAAACGCTGTCGTTTACGGTGCCCAGCGTGTCTGCGGCCTTGGCACTGACTGGCAAGGTAAGCGAGTGGTTGGTGCTGCCGCTGCCCGAATGGCCCGAGGTGGGCGAGGCGCCGCAGCTGGTGTATCGGTTTTATCTTGACACCTCGGAGCTGCCAGGTCCATTTCAAATGGGGCAAGGGGCAAGCGCCGAATGGTCGGTGCGACTGGAGGCCGTCAGGCCCTTGTCGCTGCGCGCGCGCACGCCGACGGAGGTTGTACGTTGAGCCAGGCTAGCCGTCCCAGCAGCGCTGGCGCACGCACAGGGCGCCGTCGGTGGCGCGTGGGTGTGGTGGCCACCGTGGCGTTTGCGCTGGGTTTGGTGTTGCTGTTTTTGTTGATTTTGGCCACCGACAACCGCAAACTCTATGAAGATTACTTTGTGTGGCTACTGGGCTTAAACGTCTCGGTGGCGCTGGCCCTGGCTGGGGTAATTGCTTGGTTGCTGTGGCGCCTGTGGCAAAGTTGGCGTGCTGGGCGTTTTGGGCGGCGTTTGCTGGTCAAGCTGGCAGCGATTTTTGCGCTCGTGGGGGTGCTGCCTGGGGCGCTGGTGTACGTGGTGTCTTACCAATTTGTGAACCGCTCCATTCAAAACTGGTTTGACGTGAAGGTAGAAGGCGCCTTGGCTGCAGGCCTGAACTTGGGGCGCAACACGGTAGACTTGCTCAGCGTGCAGTTGGCGGCGCGCACCCGAACCGCAGCGCAAAATCTAACCAGTTCGTCGCTGTTGCTGCCCATTACCCTAGAGCGCTTGCGTGAACAGCTTGACGCGCGCAGGCTACAAGTGTGGAGTGATGATGGCAGGCTGCTGGGCAGTGTGGGCACGCAAGCCATGGGCTTTACCCAAGGCAAGGCGCCGCCGAGCTGGGCTTACGACGCCGCGCGCTCGCGCGGCATGTCGGTGTGGGTTGAAGGCTTGGACGCCGAGCCCGACGGTAATGCTTACCAAGAAGCCACCATTCATGCCATGGCGTGGGTGGTCATGCCATCGTTGTCGTTGCGGCCACAAGGGCAGTACATGCAGGTAACGGTGTTGCTGCCCACCTCGCTTACCGAAGACGCGCGCCGGGTGCAGGTGGCCAACCAAGAATACCAAGAGCGTGCCCTGGCGCGTGATGGGCTGCGCCGCATGTACATTGGCACGCTGACCTTGGCGCTGTTCTTGACGGTGTTTGGCGCCATGCTCATGGCTGCTTTGTTGGCCAACCAACTGGCCCGTCCCTTGCTGCTGCTGGCCGAAGGGGTGCGCGACGTGGCCCGCGGTGACCTAACCCCCAAACTGTCGGTGGAGACCCAAGACGAGATTGGCGAACTGACGCGAGACTTTGCCGACATGACGCAGCAGCTGGCCGACGCACGGGCAGACGCGCAAAACAGTTTGCATCACCTTGAGCAAACCCGCGCCAACTTGCAAACCCTGCTCGATAACCTGAGCGCTGGGGTGGTGGTGCTGGACGCTGAGGACCAGGTGCTGCAGCTTAACCCGCGCGCGGCCCAGCTGCTTGAGTGGCCGGCTGACGCGGTGTTGCCGCAGGCGCTGGCGCAGCACGCGGCGGCGCAGTCGTGGGTGGAGCCGATGTTGCGTGAGTTTGTGCGGCACGCCCACGATGGCGACACCTCACCCTGGCAGCGCAGCATCAGCCTACACCCCAACCACCAACCCGCCGCGGGCGTGGCTCCGGCCGAGCGCACCTTGATGGCGCGCGGCGCCTGGTTACCCGATGGCGCGCGGCTGCTGGTGCTGGACGACATCACCACCCTGGTTTCGGCGCAGCGTGCGCAGGCGTGGGCTGACGTGGCCCGACGTTTGGCGCACGAGATCAAAAACCCGCTCACCCCCATTCAGCTCTCGGCCGAGCGGCTTGAGCAAAAACTCACCGAGCGCGTGCCCGCCGATGCCCAAGCGTTGTTGCACAAGTCGGTGCAGACCATTGTGGAGCAGGTAGAGGCCATGAAGCGCCTGGTGAACGAATTTAGGGACTACGCTCGCCTACCCACGGCGGTGCTTGAGCCCATTGACATGCGGGCCTTGGTGCAAGACGTGGCCGCGTTGTATGAACAAACCGAGGTGCCCATTGTGTGGGACTTGCAAGACGTACCGCCG
>JALRBF010000245.1 GCA_023262365.1 Burkholderiaceae bacterium | reverse complement strand
TCCACCTTGTACTTGTCGAGCACGCCATGGTGCCAAAGGTCGAGCGCGCAGTTCAACGCAGTTTGTCCGCCCATGGTGGGCAGGATGGCGTCGGGGCGCTCTTTGGCGATGATTTTTTCAACCGTCTGCCAGGTGATGGGCTCGATGTAGGTCACATCGGCCGTGGCCGGGTCGGTCATGATGGTCGCGGGGTTGCTGTTGATCAGCACCACCCGGTACCCCTCGGCACGCAGGGCGCGACAGGCTTGCACCCCCGAGTAATCAAACTCGCACGCCTGACCAATCACAATCGGGCCGGCGCCAATAATAAGAATGGTCTGAATGTCTTGACGCTTTGGCATTACGCGGCCTCCATCATGGCCACAAATTGATCGAACACATACGCCACGTCGTGCGGCCCAGGGGAGGCCTCGGGGTGCCCCTGAAAACCCATGGCAGGCACATCGGTGCGGGCAATGCCTTGTACCGATTGGTCAAACAAGCTCACGTGCGTGACCCGCAGATGCGCGGGCATGCCTTCGGCGGCCACCGCAAACCCGTGGTTTTGGCTGGTGATACCGACCCGCCCGGTGGCGATTTCTTGCACCGGGTGATTGGCCCCGTGGTGGCCAAACTTCATCTTGTACGTGCGGGCTCCGCTGGCCAAAGCCATGATTTGATGCCCCAGGCAAATGCCAAACAACGGCACCCGCCTCGACATGGCCGACTTGGCCACCTCAATCGCCGCCACGCAAGGCTCAGGGTCACCCGGGCCGTTGGATAAAAACACCCCGTCGGGCTGCTGAGCCCACACCGCGTCTGCCGCGGTGTTTGCCGGCAGCACCGTAACACGGCAGCCGCGCTGCACCAGCATACGCAAAATGTTGCGCTTAACGCCCAAATCCAGCGCCACCACGTGAAAACGCGGCGGCGGCGGCTTGCCAAAGCCCTGCCCGAGCTGCCACTCGCCTTCGTCCCAGGTGTAGGGTGCGGCCGTACTGACCGCCTCGGCCAGGTTGGCCCCCGTCATGGCGGGCGCGCGTTGGGCCATGCCATGGGCTTGCTCCACCACGGCCTGAGTCACGGCTTGGCCGGGCTCAAGCGCCAGCACGCAGCCGTTTTGCACGCCGTGTGTGCGCAGGTGACGGGTTAAGGCGCGGGTATCGATCTGCGCAATGGCCACGGTGCCGTGATGTTTAAGGTAATCGGGCAGCGCGGCCTGGCTGCGAAAATTCGAGGCCAGTGGCGAGACATCGCGCACCACCAAACCGGCTGCGTGCACACGGGCCGATTCGGCGTCTTCGTCGTTGCTGCCCACGTTGCCAATGTGGGGGTAAGTTAGGGTAACAATTTGTTGCGCGTAGCTCGGGTCGGTTAGGATTTCTTGGTAGCCGGTGAGCGCGGTGTTAAACACCACTTCCCCCACCGTGTGGCCCGAAGCGCCAACCGAAATACCCGAAAAACTTGTGCCGTCTGCTAAAACCAATACCGCTTGGGGAAAGTCCGACAGCACAAATCACTCCTTGATGGCAAAACCTCTGAAGTATAGCTTAGCCCGGCGGTTCGTCTGAGGCCGCAGCCCGTGTGCTGTAAAGGCAAATGCCGGCGGCCACGGCCGCATTGAGCGACTCTTGCCCACCAGGCTGGGCAATGCGCACCCATTGCGCGGCGTAGCTTGCGGCTTGGTCTGACAAGCCCTTGCCCTCGTTACCAATCAACCATGCGCAGGGCCACACCCTGGGCAGCTGGTGCAGCCATTGCCCCCGATGCGAACTGGTGGCCCACAGCGGCACACGCAAGCCCGTCAGGGTCGCCACTGGCTGGTCTTCAACCAAATGCAGCGCAAAGTGCGCGCCCATGGCCGCACGCAGCACCTTGGGCGACCACAGCCCAGCGCTGCCGCGCAAAGCCACCACTTGCTGGTAGCCAAACGCCGCGGCGCTGCGTAGCACCGCGCCCACGTTGCCCGGGTCTTGCACCGCGTCCAGCACCACGGTGGCGGCATCGGGGCGCAGCTCGCCCGCACCCGGCCAGGCCATTTGAGCGGCCACCGTTGGGGGCTGATCGAGTTGGCTCACCTGGCGCCACAGCGCACTGGCCATGACGGCCTGCGGCACGTCCGGCGGCAACGCGAAGGCTGCGGGTGCGTCACGCCAAATCACCCGCTGCAGCCGCACGCCTTGCTGCAGGGCGGCCTCAATCAGGTGCTCGCCCTCAAGCCAGCACACCCCCTCGTTGCGATACGCCGAGCCATGCCCGTGCAATCGGCGCCACTGCTTGAGCACCGGGTTGCTCGCTGATTCAATGCGCGGCCAAGGCGCGGCCATCACGTCGGCCCCCGCCATGCCTGGGCCGCGCGGTCGGCGGCCACCACCGGGGCAAAACTGCGCCGATGCGCGGCGCTTGCGCCCAGGCGCTGCAAGGCCTCAAGGTGTTGTGCGGTGCCGTATCCCTTGTGCCGGGCAAACCCATACCCGGGGTGGTGTTGATCCAGTTCCACCATCAGGCGATCGCGCGTCACCTTGGCCACAATCGACGCCGCGGCAATGCAGGCCAAGCGGGCATCGCCGCCAACCACCGCTTCGGCTAGCATGGGCAGGCGCGGCAGCTGGTTGCCATCCACCCATACCTTAACCGGTGCCAAACGAAGCCCGCTTACCGCGCGGGTCATGGCCAGCAAGGTGGCTTGCAGCACGTTAAGCGTGTCCACCTCGGCAACCGAGGCCTGCCCAACCGAAACACACAAAGCCTGCCCCATGATGACATCAAACAAACGCTCACGCGCACGCGCACTCAACCGTTTGGAATCATCCACCCCGGCAATCGGGCGTTCGTCATCCAAAATGACCGCCGCGGCAACCACCGGCCCGGCCAACGGGCCACGGCCGGCTTCGTCTACCCCCGCGGTCAAACCCGGCGCGTGCCATACAAAACCTTGCTGTACGGTGGGCTTAGACCAAGTGCTGGATTGCTTCATAAGCCACATCAGGGTGCGGGGGAGTCAATTGCGCGTGCAAGGCGGCCGTGGCTTGGCGCATCGCCGCACACGCCTCGGGCCGGTTGAGCCAGTCAAGCGCGGCTTGTGCCAAGGCCTCGGCGGTGCAGGCCTCTTGCAACCGCTCGGGGTACACCTCGCGCTCAAGCAAGATGTTGGGCAAGGCCACCCACGGCTGCAACCGCTTGCGTTGGGTTAACCACCAACTCAGCCGCGGCATGCGGTACGCCACCACGGTGGGGGCCTGGCACAGCGCGGCCTCCAGCGTGGCTGTGCCGCTGGCCACGCAGGCTACGTCGCAGGCGCTGAGCACGCGGTGCGCTTGGCCTTGGCACAGGTGCACGGTGAGGCCTTGACCCAACCGTTGCACACCGCGCGCAATCAGCGGTTGCAACCCCGGTGCCACGGGTAACCACGCCTGCACGGGTTGGGTGCGCGCCATGTGGCGTAAGGCGGTCAACATCACCGGCAGCAACGCCTCCACCTCGGCGATGCGACTACCGGGCAACAGCGCCACGCAGGCCCCAGCCGCGTCGTCTACCCCAAGCGCGCGACGCGCCGCGGCACGGTCGGGCTGCACCGGCAGATGCTGGGCCAGCGGGTGCCCAACGTAGGTTGCCGGTATGCCCGCTTGGGCCAGCAACGGCACCTCAAACGGAAACAAGCAAAGCACGTGGTCAAGTGCCTCGCGCATCAGCGCCAAGCGCTGCGGGCGCCACGCCCACACCGAGGGGCAAACGTACTGCACCGTGGGCACGCCAGCCTGGCGCAACGCCTTGGCCAGGGTCAGATTAAAGTCCGGTGCGTCCACCCCCACAAACACCTGCGGGGGATGGGCCAGCCAGCGCCGCAGCAACTCACGGCGCATGGCCACAATGCGCCGGTAGTGCCGCAGCACCTCAGCGTAGCCGCGCACCCCAAGCGCCTGCGACGACCACCACGTCTGCATGCCCAGGGCCTGCAAAGCCTCACCGCCAATGCCTTGCACCTGCCAGAGCGCCCGATGCGCGTGCGCGCGGCGCAGCAAGTCAGCGGCCAGCACATCACCCGATGCCTCGGCCGTGACCAAACCAATCTTCATGGCCTTGGCCGCGCTAGCGCACGATGCCGCGCCGCGCGTCCACCCCTTGCAAAAAGGTTTGCATCAGCTGCACCTCGGCGCTAGCCTCGGGGTAACGCGTGGCCACTTGGGGCAGCTGCAACAGCGCGTCCTGCAACGACAAGCCGTCGCGATACAACAACCGGTGCATGGCCTTCACCGCCGCCAAACGCGATTGCGAAAACCCCCTGCGCTTGAGCCCCACGCTGTTGACCCCGCGTGCGTCAGCTGGCTGCCCCTGTGTCATGACAAAGGGCGGCACGTCGGCAAACAGCAGGCTGCTCATGGCCGTCATGGCGTGCGGCCCAATGCGCAAAAACTGTCGCACCACGGTAAACCCACCCAGCACGCACCAGTCACCCACGCTGACGTGGCCCGCCAGTTGACTGTTGTTGGCAAAAATGGTGTGACTGCCCACCACGCAGTCGTGGGCGAGGTGCACATACGCCATGATGAAGTTGTCGTCACCGAGCTCGGTGCGGCCGCGCCCGGTAGCCGAGCCGATGCTAAAGGTACAAAACTCGCGAATTTGGTTGCGCGCGCCAATCACCAGCTCGCACGGCTCACCCGCGTATTTCACGTCTTGTGGCGCACAACCCAGCACGTTGTGCGAGGCAATGCGGTTGTCTTCGCCTATGGTGGTGTGCCCGTCCAGCACGCTGTGGGCCCCCACCTCGGTGCGCGCGCCAATGCGCACGTGTGGGCCTATCACGGTGTAGGGGCCCACGCACACGTCGTGGTCGAGTTGGGCACCCGGGTCTACCAACGCCGTGGGGTGAATGCGTGTGGCCATGGCTTAGGCAATACGCCGCATGGTGCACATCAGCTCGGCCTCCACCGCCACCTCTTGCCCCACCCGCGCCACCGCTGAAAACTTAAAAATGCCCGCCTTCATGCGCACCAAGGCCACTTCAAGCTGTAGCTGGTCGCCGGGTTCAACTGGTCGCTTAAAGCGGGCTCCGTCAATACCAGCAAAGTAATACACGGTTTGGTCATCGGGCACCACATCCAGGGTTTCAAACGCCAGCAGCGCCGCGGCCTGCGCCAAGGCCTCTAGCATGAGCACGCCAGGCATGACCGGCCGATGCGGAAAATGTCCACCAAAAAAAGGCTCGTTCATGGTGACGTTTTTGAGCGCCACGATGCGCTCGCCTTTTTGCAAGGACTCCACCCGATCGACCAGCAAAAACGGGTAGCGATGCGGCAACTTCTGCAGTATTTCGTGTATGTCCATGCTCAATCCTTATGGGGCGTCTCAAGGCGGCGCAATCGCTCGCGCAGGCGGTGCAATTGTCGCAGGGTTGCCGCGTTCTTCTCCCAGCTGTCGTGCGCGTCTAGGGGAAACACCCCGCTGTAGCGCCCCGCCTGTTCGATTGACCGGGTGACGACGCTGGCCGCCGAGACATGCACATCGTCGGCCACGCGCAAATGCCCCAGCACAATCGCCCCGCCACCTAGAGTGCAGCGCGCGCCTATCACGGCACTGCCGGCCACGCCAACGCAACCGGCCATGGCGGTGTGGTCGCCCACCTGCACGTTATGGCCAATTTGCACCAAGTTGTCGAGCTTGACGCCGTGGCCCAACACCGTGTCGTCCAACGCGCCGCGATCGACGCAGGTGTTGGCGCCGAGCTCCACGTCGTCACCCACCCGCACCACACCCAGTTGCGCTATTTTCTCCCAGCGCGGCCCATCGGGCGCAAACCCAAACCCGTCGGCCCCCAACACCACGCCGGCGTGCATCACGGCGCGCGCGCCCACCACACAGCCCTGGCCCAGCGTGACGTGCGCGGCCAACCGCGCGTGCTCGCCCAGCACCACACCCTCGCCCACCACACAGTGCGCGCCCAGCACGCCATGCGCGCCGACTTGGGCGGCGTGCTCAATGACGGCAAACGGCCCCACGTGCACCGACGCAGGTAACTTGACCCCCGGGGCCACGTACGCCGTGGGGTGCACACCGGAGGCCAAGGGCGGCCTGACCCGCGCGGCCCACCATTGGCTTAGGCGCGCGTGGTACAGGTAGGGTTGTGCGGTGATCACACAGCTGACGCCCTTGGGCGCGCCCAACTGCGCCAAAGCCGGTGGCAGCACCACCACCGAGGCCTGAATTTGTGCCAAATCGGCGGCGGTCTTTTGTGGAGTCAAAAAAGTCATCTCGCCCGCCTTGGCGCGATAGGCGGGCGCCAAGGACGTGACCTGGGCATCCGGGTCGCCCTGAAGTTCGCCGCCCAGCGCGGCCACGATGTCGCCCAGGCGGATCGTCATCACGCGCGGCGACTTACTACTTGGCCGCGGCCATGTCGCGCAGCACCCGCTCCGTGATGTCGTGCTTAGCGTCCATGTACACGGCCTCTTGAACGATCATGTCGTACTTCTCGGCCTTGGCCAAAGCGCGCACCACACGGTTGGCTTGCTCAAGTAGTTTTTGCAGCTCTTCGTTTTGCCGCAGCGACAAATCCTCTTGAAACTCCCGCTGCTTGCGCTCAAGGTCTTGACGCAGCTGCACAATGCCGCGTTCGCGCTGCAGCCTGGCGGACTCGGCCAGCGTCAGCCGGTCTTTTTCGTAACGCGTGCGAGCCTCGCGCTCTTTCTCGGCTAACTCACGTAAGGCCCCTTCACGCTGTGCAAACTCGGCCTTGAGCTTGGTCTCAGCGGCCTTGGCTAGCGCCGACTCGCGAATGATTCGATCGGTATTCACAAAGCCCACCTTGAACTCAGCCCAAGCCGCCGACGAAACACACAACGCCAAGGCCAGGGACAGCGCGCGCGCGTGGAGTGAGAGATTCATCAAAAGCTTGTTCCAATCGAAAACTGTAAGGTTTGCATTTTATCGCCGTCCTGCTTGGACAGGGGCTTAGCCCAGGCCAGGCGCAACGGGCCAACGGGCGAGATCCAACTGATGCCCACGCCACTGGAGGCGCGCAGCTTGTTGGCGCTGTCGGGGCAGTCAATGCCTGCACCGGCCGAGCAGTACACATTGCCCACGTCAACAAAGCCAAACAAGCGCAAGGTGCGGTCGGTGCCAGCCCCAGGAACAGGTGTGATGAACTCCATGTTGGCCAGCAGCTTGCGATCACCCCCCACATTGAGCAAGTTGCTCGCCGAACCGTCCACCTTGGACTTGCCGCCAAAGGTGCCTTGCTCAAAGCCTCGCACCGAGCCCAAACCGCCACCGTAAAAGTTCTTAAACACAGGCAACGGCCGTCCACCGCTGCCCTGCCCCAACCCCAATTCGGTGTTGAGCGCCAATGTGTAGCGTTTGGTTAACGGCCAGTACTGCTGAAACTGATAGTCCAAGCGGGTGTAGCGCAGTTTACCCAGCCCCGCTTCAAAGTTCACACGCTGCAAACGACCTTCAGTTGGCGCCAAAAAGCTGTCACGCCCATCGCGTCGCCACCCCACCGTGAGTGGGTAACCCGAAGCCGGGGCGCCGTACAAAGTGCGAAACTCGCGGTACGCGTCGGGCAACGACGCGCCGTCTTTGATGCGAATCGACTCAGCCCCCAAACCCACGTAAACCGTATCAGTCTCACTAAAGGGCAAGCCAAAGCGCAGCGCGCCCCCGTTGGTGACCACGCTGTAGTTGGTGTTGGCGTTGGTGAGCTGCGAGTCGTACGGGCGTTGGGTGCGACTGTACACGTCGATCGAGCGCGAAATGCCGTTTTGTGTAAAGTACGGGTCGGTGTGCGACAAAGAAAACGTGCGGTTGTACTTGCTGGTGTTGACCTCCAGCCCCAGATAATTACCCGAGCCCAGCACGTTCTCGAGCTGCATACCCAAGACCAGCGAAATTTTTTCTTCTTGCGAGTACGCCGCCCCAAGCGAGATGTTGCCCGTTGGGCGCTCCACCACGCGCACCACCAAATCAACTTGATCTGGTGTACCGGTTACAGCTCGGGTTTGTACGTCAACGTTGGTGAAGTAGCCCAATCGGTCCACGCGGTCACGCGACAAACGAATGCGGGCGCCGTCGTACCAGGCGGCCTCGCTTTGGCGAAATTCGCGTCGAATCACTTCATCGCGCGTGCGCTCATTGCCCTCAATTTCAATACGCCTGACATACACCCGACGCGAAGGCACACCAACGAGCTCCAGCGTGACCAGCCCTTTGTCGTCATCGGTTTGAGGCACCGTGTTGACCTGAGCAAAAGCGTAGCCAAACTCGCCAAAATAATTGCGCATGGCTTGCGTCGTCTCCTCCACCGTCAAGGCGTTGTAGGGCTGGCCCACGCGAATCACCGACAGACGAGAGAAAGCCGCTTGTTTGCCCAGGTAGTCGCCCGATAACTTGACTTCGGCAACCCGGTATTGACGCCCCTCGTGCACGTTAATCGTCAGCGTAATGGACTGCTTGTCTGGGCTGATGCCCACCTGCGTGGACTCAACCGAGAAATTGATGTAACCGCGGGTGAGATAAAAGTTTTTAAGGGCTTCCAAATCGGCAGCAAACTTGGGCTGAGCGTAGCGGTTGCTCTTGGTGTACCAGCTGAACCAACCGCCCGTGTTGAGCTGCATCTCATCAAGTAAGGTGTCGGTGTCAAAGGCTTGGTTGCCCACAATTCGTATTGAGGTGATGGTGGCCACCTCACCCTCGATCACGTCAAAGCGCAGGTTGACGCGGTTACCCCGCGTTGGGGTGACGGTGCGCTGCACCTGCACCGCGTACATGCTTCGGGTGAGGTACTGGCGCTTGAGCTCTTGCTCGGCGCGCTCAGCCAAGGCTTGGTCGTAAGGCCGCCCTTCGGCCATGCCGATGTCGCGCAGTGCCTTCAATATCACATCGTCTTTGAACTCTTTGAGCCCGGTAAACGATACCTCGCCCACCAGCGGTCGCTCTTGCAACTGCACCACCACTTGGCGTTGCAGCACATTGACTTTGACGTCAGTAAACAACCCCGTGGCAAACAGCGCCGAAATTGCGGCAGTGGACTTGTCCTCGGTGAAGGTATCGCCGACCCGAAAAGGTAAGGTGGCAAATACCGTACCTGGCTCGACGCGGTGTAAGCCCTGTACTTTGATATCGTCAATCACAAAGGGTTCGGCTGCCGTGGCCACCACGGCCACCGCCAACAACCCCAGCAGGGCCCGCCGCACCCCCCAAACCAGCCGCTGAACCCAAAATACGTTTGTTTTATGCATAAGTAGTTGTCAGTAGGTTTAAAGCGCCAGGCGCCACAAATCGTTGAAAATCGCCAAGCCCATTAGCGTGCCCACCACCGCCAAGCCCACCTGTTGCAGGCGTTGCATCCAACGGGGGGGCAGTGGCCGACCGCGCACCGCCTCGATCAAATAATACATGAGGTGTCCGCCGTCCAGCATGGGAATGGGCAGCAAGTTAAGCACCGCCAAGCTCGTGCTCATCAGCCCCAGAAACGCCACGTAGGCTTGCCAGCCGGCGCTGGCGCTTTGTCCGGCCACCTGGGCCACCGTGACCGGCCCGCTGAGGTTGCGCCACGACAAGTCGCCCAGCAGCATGTTACCGAGCATGCGCAGCGACAACGCGGCCATTTGCACCGTTCGTTGCGCGCCATAGGCCAAGCCCTCCCAGCCACCGTGGTGCAGCGTCTGCCTTGCCTGGTCAGCGCCCAGCATAATGCCCGCGCGCGGCACCGGCTGCCCTTGCGCATCCGACATCACCTCGGGGCGTAGCGCCAGCTCCAGGGTTTGCTTACCGCGCTGAATCTGCCAGCGCATGGTGCCGTTGCTGCGCACGATGCGCTGACGCAAGTCGGCGGCGTCGGCCACCAGTTGGCCGTCTACCTGCGTCACGCGATCCCCCACCTGCACCCCGGCGCGCGCCGCGGCGCCCTGCGGCACCACCTGCTGCACCGTGGCC
>JALRBF010000314.1 GCA_023262365.1 Burkholderiaceae bacterium | reverse complement strand
AGCGGCAACAAGCGACCGCGCGCCACGTCGTTGGCCACCGCACTGGCGGGCAAAAAGGCCACGCCTTGGCCCTCGACCGCCATGGCCTTGACGCTTTCCGACATCTCGGTTTCGTACACGCGGTCAAAGGCGTCGATGGCCGAGGCCTTTTTCAAGGCGCTTTCAACCACCAAACCCAAATACGCCCCTGAGGCGTAGGCCAGCCAGGGTGTGCGTTGACCGCGCGCGGGCGGCCAGGTCCATTTGGGCGCATCGCCCGTTGGCGCGGCATAAGCGGTGACCATGTCATGCCCCAAGACCAACATGTCGTAATGCATGGGGTCCAGCGCAATCGGGTGCGAAGGGTGGTGATAGGCCAACAACACGTCACAACTGCCTTCCACCAGGCGCAACACAGCGTCGTGCACGTTCATCGCGATCAAGCGACTGCGCAACTGCGGCAGGTGCTCGCGCAAGGCCGCCATCCAATGCGGGAAAAAGGAAATGGCCAGCGTGTGTGGCACCGCAAATTCCAGCACGCCCTTGACCGCCTTGACGTGTGTGCGCAAGGTCGAGCGCGTGGCTTGCAGCTCTTGCAACATGCTCAAGGCTTGCTCGTACAAGACTTGGCCCGCTGCAGTCAGCTTGGTCGGGTAACTGGAGCGGTCAACCAAGTCGGTACCCGCCCACGCCTCCAGCGACTGGATGCGCCGCGAAAACGCGGGTTGCGTGACGTGGCGCAACTGCGCCGAACGGCTGAAGCTGCGGGTTTGCGCCAGCGACACAAAGTCTTCCAACCACTTGGTCTCCATCGCTCACTCCTGTTGTTCTGGCGCCTGCGTTTTGGGCGCCTGCTCGGGCTGCTGTTGTTGCATGGCCCACATCTCGGCGTAACGTCCACCCGCAGCCAGCAAGGCCGCGTGGGTGCCCCGCTCCACGATGCGACCACTGTCCATGACCAAAATCTCATGCGCGTGCACGATGGTGGACAAACGGTGCGCGACCACCAAGGTCGTTTTGCCCACCGACGCGGTGCGGATTTCGCTTTGGATGGCGCGCTCGTTGGCCGAATCCAGCGCCGAAGTCGCCTCGTCAAAGATGACGATGGCTGGGTTTTTGAGCAGCGTGCGCGCAATGGCCACCCGTTGTTTTTCGCCGCCCGACAGTTTCAAGCCACGCTCGCCCACCATGGTCTCGTAACCCTTGGGCAAAGCCGAGACAAAGTCGTGGATGCGCGCCGCCCGCGCGGCAGCGTAAACCGCTTCGTCGCTGGCTTCGGGCCGCCCGTAGCGGATGTTGTAGGCCACGGTGTTGTTGAACAAGACCGTGTCTTGCGGCACGATGCCAATCGCCTGGCGCACGCTGTCTTGCGTGACCTCGCGCAGGTCTTGACCGTCGATGGTGATGCGGCCCTCGCTGACGTCGTAAAAACGGTAAAGCAAACGCGCCAGCGTCGACTTGCCCGAGCCCGACGGCCCGACCACCGCCACCGTGTGCCCGGGTGGTACCTCAAAGTCCAAGCCATGCAGCACCTCGCGATCCGGGTCGTAAGCAAAGCGCACGCCCTCGAAGCGCAAGTGCGGCTGGGCACTCAGGCGCAAGGGCTGCGCGCCCTGGGCGTCGCGCACCTCTTGCGGCCTGTCCATCAAGGTGAACATGCGGTCCAAGTCGGTCAGGTTTTGCTTGATCTCGCGGTACAGCGTGCCCAAAAAACCCAGCGGGATGTAGAGCTGAATCATGAAACCGTTGACCATGACCAAGTCACCCAGGCTCAGGCTGCCATTGGCCACGCCTTGCGTGGCGCGCCACAACATCAACACCAAGGCGGTGGCGATGATCAGTTGCTGACCCGCGTTGAGCAAACTCAAGGACGACTGGCTTTTGATGCGCGCCAGTCGCAAGGCCTCCAAACCCCGGTCGTAACGCTCGGCTTCAAATCGCTCGTTGTTGAAGTATTTGACCGTCTCGTAATTGATCAGCGAATCAATCGCTTGGCTGTTGGCGTCGGAGTCCAAGCGGTTCATCTCGCGGCGAAAGTGCGTGCGCCACTCGGTGACTTTGACCGTCCAAGTGCCATAGGCGATCAGCGCCGTCAGCGTGATCCACACATAGCCTTGGTCAAAGTTCCAACCCAAAATGCCCAACACCAGCGCAACCTCAATCAAGGTGGGGAAGATGCTGTAGAGCGAAAACGAAATCAGCGACTGCACGCCGCGCGTGCCGCGCTCGATGTCACGCGTCAACCCACCCGTTTGCCGATCCAGGTGAAAGCGCAGCGACAAGCCGTGCAAGTGCTCAAAGACCTGCAGCGCGATGTGCCGCGTCGCGCCCTCGGTGGCTTTGGCAAACACCAGTTCACGCAGCTCGGTAAACAACGTGGTGCTAAAGCGCAGCAACCCATAGGCCAGCAACAACCCTGCGGGCACCACCCAAAGGGCTTGCATGCTGTTGGGCGGCAGGCTCATGGCGTCAATCAGGTGCTTGAGCAGCACCGGTACGCCCACGTTGGCCGACTTGGCCGCGACCATGAACGCCAGCGCCACGCCCACGCGCCAGCGGTATTGCCACAAATAGGGCAGCAAGCGGCGCAGCGCGCCCCAGTCGGAGCGCGACGTGGCCGCGCTGGCTGGCAAGGGTGAGGACGATGAGGAGAGCGCGCGCATGGTGTAATGATTAATTGTTTGTATTGTGCCTGTTTGCCAACCGCCATGACCGCCCACGCCGCCGCTTTGCCCACCGATCAAGAGCTGGTACTCAAAGTCATTCCCATGCCCGCCGATTGCAACGCCAACGGCGACATTTTTGGCGGCTGGGTGATGGCGCAGGTGGACTTGGCTGGGGCCGTGTTGCCGGTGCGCCGAGTTGGTGGCCGAGTCGCCACGGTGGCGGTGAACGAGTTCGTTTTTAAGCAACCGGTGCGGGTGGGTGACATCCTGTCGTTTTATTCGCGCATCACCCGGGTGGGCACCACCTCGGTGAGCGCCGCCGTGGAGGTGTGGGCCGAGCGGCTTGACCTGCAGGGGCAATACCTCAAAGTCACCGAGGCCACGCTCACCTACGTGGCCATCGATGCCAAGGGCCGACCACGCGCCATTGCCAAGGACGGCTGCGCGTGAGCGCCCCAACCAAGGGCGGGGCGGTGGATTTTGAGCCCGAATTCATCGAAGGCTTGCGTGTGCTTTTTGAAGAGCACATCACCTTTAATCAGCTGCTTGGGATTCACATCGCCGACTTAGGCGCGCAGCAAGTGCGCGCCACGCTGCGCATGCGCCCCGACCTGGTGGGGCACCCCACGTACAACCGGCTGCACGGCGGGGTCATCAGCGCCTCGCTAGACGCCCTGGGCGGGCTGGCGGTGCTGGCGGCCATTGGCGCGCGCCACATGAACGAGCCGCCCGCGCAGCGGCTGCAGCGCTTTACACGCTTGGGCACGATTGACTTGCGGGTGGATTACCTCAGGCCAGCAATTGCCCCGCAGTTTGTGATGCACGCTGAGGTGCTGCGCCTGGGCTCGCGCGTGGCCTCAACCGCCATGCGCTTTGGCATGGAGGACGGCACGTTGCTGGCCACTGGCAACGGCACCTACATCGTGGCCTAGCCGGCGCCGCACTAGGCCTTTCCCAAAAAGGCGGCAAACGCCTCGCGTGCGGCGGGTTCGGTAAGCATGCGGCCAAACAGCGCAGCTTCCTCGTCCATGCGTTGCAACACCGCCTCGGTTTGGCCTTTAAGCAACCGCTTGGTCGCCAACACCGACGCCACCGGCTTGCCGGCGAGGCGCTTGGCCTGGGTTTGGGCGTAGGCACCAACTTCGGTTGGCGGCAGCACCCGGTTCACCAGGCCCACCTCCAGCGCCGCCTCGGCGCCAAAGGGCTCACCCAGCAGCAACACCTCGCTGGCACGCTGATGCCCCATGAGCCGGGGCAACAGCAAACTGGAGGCCGCTTCCGGGCACAAGCCCAAGTTCACAAAGGGCATGGAGAACAAGGCGTTGTCCCCGGCAAACACCAAATCGCAATGCAACAACATGGTGGTGCCAATGCCCACCGCGGGGCCGCACGGGCTGGCCAGCAAGGGCTTGGCCAAGGTGGCCAATGCGCGCAAAAAGTCAAACACCGGGGCCTGTGGGTGGTTGGGCGGGCGCTGCAAAAAATCGTTCACGTCGTTGCCGGCGCTGAACACCTGAGGCTGACCTTGCAGCAGCACCACGCGCACGTCGTCGCGTTTGTCCGCGGCTTGCAACTGGTCGGCCAGCGTGCGGTACATCGCCTCGGTCAGGGCGTTTTTGCGTGCCGCACGGTTAAGCGTGAGGGTGAGCACCCCGTCTTCGAGGTGGGTGAGCACCTCGGCGGCATCGGCGCTCATGCCGCACCGCCCGAGGCATCGCCCGGCCCGTCCACCAGCCAACGCAGCGTCTCGTCAACGCCCTCCACCGGGCTGCGCTTAAAGCCGCTGCGACAAAAGCGCAACAAACGCCCCTGCACCCAAGCCATTAAGCCCGCACTGCGCAGGTTGGCCTCTGCCGTGGGGCTGGGGTGGCGCTGGGTCTGGGCGTGGTCGCGCCACTCTTGGCGCATCAAGGCCTCGAGTTTGTCAAACATCAGCGTCACCCGGGCCTGAAGCCGCTCGTGCTCGTGCAGCAAGGCGTCGCCCACCATCACACGGGCCATGCCTGGGTTGGTGGCGGCAAACTCCAAAATCAGTTGCGCCATGCGCGCACATCGCCGCTGCGGCTGGGTCTCGCGCGCCTGCACCTGATGCGCCAGGCCCAGCAGGCTGTCTTCAATGAAGTCGAGCAAGCCCTCAAGCATTTGCGCTTTGCTGGCAAAGTGGCGGTACAACGCCGCTTCGCTTACTTGCAATCGTTTGGCCAACGCCGCGGTGGTGATTTTTTCACCAGCCGGTTGCTGCAGCATGTCGGCCAGGGCTTGCAGCACCTGCATGCGACGCTCGCCGGGCTTGGCACGCGGGCGCCGCGCGCTGAGCGCTGGCGTCTCGGATGGGGGGGTGGCAGAAGGTTCAGACATGGCAGATAAACGGTTAAAAAAGGGATCGGGGCTGGACGCCAACGCGCGGTCAGTGAGAACGAATCATGGTGCCAAACGGCTCGTTGGTCAAAATCTCCAGCAGCATGGCGTGCGGCACACGGCCGTCGATGATGTGCACCGAGTTCACGCCGCTGCGCGCGGCGTCCAGCGCGCCGGCAATTTTGGGCAGCATACCCCCCGAGAGCGTACCGTCAGCAAACAAGTCGTCGATTTCACGTGCGCTTAGGTTGGTGAGCAATTCGCCATTCTTGTTGAGCACCCCGGGGGTGTTGGTCAGCAACAGCAGTTTTTCGGCGCCCAAGACCGTGGCGAGCTTGCTGGCCACCACATCGGCGTTGATGTTGTAGCTGGCGTTGTCTGCGCCAAAGCCGATTGGGCTGACCACCGGAATAAACGCATCGTTTTGCAACACCTGCACTACGCGCGGGTCAATACCAGTGATGTCGCCCACCTGGCCCACATCGTGCGTTTTGCTGGCGTCTTGCGGATCTGCTGGACGTAGTCGAGCGCACCGGCGATGGCGGCGTCGTCGGTCTTCTCACCGGCGATGATCTCCACCAGCGGCATCTTGTCGACCGGGGAGAAGAAGTGGATGCCGATGAAGTCCTCGGGACGCTCCACGCCCTCGGCCAGACTCGTGATGGGCAGCGTCGACGTGTTGGAGCCGAGCAGCGCGTCGGGCTCGACGACCTTCTCGATCTCGCCGAAGACGTCGTGCTTGAGCTTGACCGACTCGAAGACGGCTTCGACCACGAAGTCGACGCCCTCGAGGTCGGCGTAGTCTGCGGTCGGCGTGATCCGGGCGAGGATCTCGTC
>JALRBF010000121.1 GCA_023262365.1 Burkholderiaceae bacterium | reverse complement strand
CGTGGGCGATAGCACGGCTATTTGGGTGGCGCAGGCGACCAAGGCCTGATGTTTGGCTACGCCTGCGATGAAACCCCCGAGCTCATGCCCGCGCCCATTTACTACGCGCACCGGCTGGTGGAGCGCCAGGCGCAGCAGCGCAAATCGGGGGCCATGCCGTTTTTGGGCCCGGACGCCAAGAGCCAAATCACCATGCGCTACGTAGACGGCAAGCCCCACAGCATTGCCACGGTGGTGTTGTCCACCCAGCACACCCCCGACCAAAGCCAAGACGACAAAACCATGAAGGCCTCGTTTATTGAGGCCGTGACCGAGCAAATCATCAAGCCGGTGCTGCCAGCCCAATGGCTCAAAGACACCGAGTTTTTGATTAACCCCACCGGGCGTTTTGTGGTGGGCGGTCCACAGGGTGACTGCGGCTTGACCGGACGCAAGATTATTGTGGACACCTACGGTGGCGCCTGCCCGCACGGCGGTGGCGCCTTCAGCGGCAAAGACCCCACCAAGGTTGACCGCTCGGCGGCCTACGCCGCGCGCTACGTGGCCAAAAACGTGGTGGCCGCTGGGCTGGCGAGCAAATGCCAAATTCAGGTGGCCTACGCCATTGGGGTGGCGCGCCCCATGAACGTCACCATCAACACGTTTGGCACGGGGGTCATGGCCGATGAGGCGATTGCTCAATTGGTGCTGCAGCACTTTGACCTGCGGCCCAAGGGCATTGTGGAGATGCTGGCGCTGCAGCGCCCAATTTACGAAAAAACCGCAGCCTACGGCCACTTTGGCCGCGATGAGCCCGAGTTTTCGTGGGAGCAAACCGACAAAGCGGCCGCCCTCAAGGCCGCCGCGGGCCGCTAAGCGAGGCACGCCAGGCCCAAGCCACTAGTGAAAGTCGCGGCTTGGGCTGGGCAACTCGCCCAACCAGTCGCTGAGGTCTTGGGCCCAACCGGCCACCACATGGGTAACCTCACCAGCGGTTGGGTCGCGCTGCCACATGCCGTGCACCACCAGCAAGCGGGCGTGGCGCCACACCGCCGATTGGCGCTGCTTGAGTTTGGGCCAAACAATCACGTTAATGTGCCCGGTTTCGTCTTCAAGCGTGACAAACAACACGCCGTTGGCGCTGCTTGGCTGCTGCCGCATGGTCACCAAGCCCGCGGCGCGCACCCGACGGCCGTGGGGCAAAGGCTGCAAATCGCGCGCACGCTGCACGCCACGTGCGTGCAGCCTGGCACGCAAAAACTGCATGGGGTGCGCCTGCAAACTTAGGCCGGTGCTGCGGTAGTCGTACCACACGTGCTGCGCGGGGCTCAAGTCGGGCCAGGCCCTCTCATCGTCTGGTTCGGGCCGCAATACCATGGGTAAAGGCGTAGTGGGCTGTACGGCGGCGGCCTCCCACCATTGTTGGCGGCGGGCCCCGGCCAGGCTGCTAAGCGCGTTGGCGTGGGCCAAGAGGCGCAAGGTGGCCGCGCCAAGCTTGGCCCGCGCCGCCAAGTCGGCCACGTCAACCGGGGGGTGGGTGCGGCAGGCGTGCACCACGCGCTGCGCCTCGGCCTGACTCAGCCCCGCAACAAGACGCAACCCCAACCGTACCCGCTCGCGCTTGGGGCCTTCAAGCGTGCAGTCCCAGTTGCTGTGCAACACATCCACGGGCAGCACCTGCACGGCGTGGCGCTTGGCGTCTTGCACCAGTTGCGCGGGTTGATAAAACCCCATGGGCTGGCTGTTGAGCAGCGCGGCCAAAAAACACGCGGGTTCGTGGCGTTTCATCCAGGCGCTGACGTACACCAGCAGCGCAAAACTTGCCGCATGGCTCTCGGGAAAGCCGTACTCACCAAAGCCCTGAATTTGCTGAAAAATTTGCTCGGCAAAGGCTGCGTCATACCCTCGGGCCACCATGCCGCTGACGATGCGTGCATAAAAGCGATGCACCCCACCGCGGCGACGCCACGCGGCCATGGCGCGGCGCAGGCTGTCGGCCTCATCGGCGTCAAACCCCGCGGCCAACATCGCCACTTGCATCACTTGCTCTTGAAACACGGGCACGCCCAGGGTACGGCCCAGGGCTTGTTGCAGGCCTGGGCCGGGCACGTGCACCGGCTCCAGTCCCTGGCGCCGACGCAAATACGGGTGCACCATGCCGCCTTGAATCGGCCCGGGGCGCACAATGGCGACTTCGACCACCAAGTCGTAAAAACAACGCGGGCGCAGACGCGGCAGCATGGCCATTTGGGCCCGGCTTTCAACCTGAAACACGCCCATGCTGTCGGCGCGGCACAGCATGTCGTAGGTGGCGGGGTCTTCGGCGGGAATGTCTTGCAGCGTCAGCGCACGGCCATGGCGTTGCGCCATGAGCGCCAAGGCGCGGCGTAACACGCTAAGCATGCCCAGGCCCAGCACGTCGACTTTGAGCAGGCCCACCGCGTCCAGGTCGTCTTTGTCCCATTGAATCAAACTGCGCTCGGGCATGCGCGCGTTTTCAACAGGCACCAACGCGTGCAGCGGGCCTTGGGTGAGCACAAAGCCCCCGGGGTGTTGGCCCAGATGGCGCGGTGTGCCCAACAGTTGTTGCGCCAGCTTCAACCACCAGCGCAAGCGGTGGCTTTGCGCCAAGGCGGGGTCGCGTCCCAAGCGCTTGAGTGCCGTCTCAAGTGCCTGATGCACCACCTCGTGGCCATGCATGCCCGGGTGCTCGCGTGCCATGGCCTGCACCAAGGCGTCGTCCACCCCCAAGGCCATGCCCACATCGCGCAAGGCGCTGCGTGGCCGGTAGCTGATGACGGTGGCGGCCAAGGCGGCACGCTGGCGGCCGTATTTTTGGTAGATGTATTGAATCACTTCCTCGCGGCGCTGGTGTTCAAAGTCCACGTCGATGTCGGGCGGCTCGTTGCGCGCGCGGCTGATGAAACGCTCAAACAGCAAGGTGCTGCGCGTGGGGTCAACCTCGGTGATGCCAAGGCAGTAACACACCGCCGAATTGGCCGCCGAGCCGCGCCCTTGGCACAAGATGTCGCGGCTGCGGGCAAAGCGCACCAAGTCGTGTACGGTTAAAAAATACATTTCGTAGCGCAGCTCGGCAATCAGCGCCAGTTCGTGCGCCACGGCTTGCTGCACGGACTCGGGTACGCCTGCGGGGTAACGCTGCGCGGCGCCTTGCCACGTCAGTTGCGCCAGGGCTTGGCTGGGGGTTTGGCCTGGTGGAATGACTTCGGTGGGGTAGCGATAACGCAGCTGGTTTAAGTCAAACCTGCAGCGCTGCGCCACCACCACGGTGTGGGCCAGCCAATCGGCGGGATACAAGCGGTGCAGTTGCAAACGGCTGCGCATGGCCGCCGCGGCGTTAACCGCTAGCACGTTGCCGCAGGCTTGCAGTGAGGTGCGGTGGGCCACGGCGGTTAGCACGTCAAGCAAGGGCTTGGCGGCGCGCCGGTGCATGCGCACATCGCCTGTGGCGGCCACGGGCACGGCCGCGGCACGAGCCAGGGTTTGCAACTGGTCCAGCCAGCTTTCGTCGTCCAGCTGCAAACCGCGCCAGGCCATTAGGCTAACGCCCGGGTGGGCTTGGGCCAGGGTGGTCAACCACGCGGCGGCTTGGTCGGCGGCGTTGGCGTCATCAATGGCGTAGGGTTTGGGCCAAACCAGCAATTCGCAACCGGGCAGCGCCTGCGCCCAGGCTTGTGCGTCGTCATGCACCTGGTAGCTGCCCTTGGGGGCGGCCATGCGCGCCTGCGTGATGGCGGCGCACAACTGCGTCCAACCTTCAAGATGACGCGCCAAGGCCACCAGCGTCCAGCCGTTGGGCAAGGCAAAACGCGCCCCAGGCAGCAGCTGCAGGCCACAGCGCTGGGCCTCAACATGGGCGCGCACCACCCCTGCAACCGAGGCCTCATCGGTTAAGGCCAGTGCCGCGTAGCCTAGGCGATGGGCTTGTTGCACCAAAGCCTCGGGCGACGAAGCCGCTTGCAAAAAGCTGAAATGGCTGCGGCACACCAACTCGGCGTAAGCCGGAAGCGCGGCGCTCATTTAAGCAAACCAGCCGTGCAAGTACCAACGGCTTTGCCTTGCCTCGTTGGGTGCGGCCTGGCGAAACACCCACAGCAAGCCGGCGTGCTCGCTGCGCGCCACAAAGTAGTCACGCTGCACCCAAGCGTCGCTGGGGGCAAGATTGGCGGCGCCGTCAAGCAAGGCCCACGCCACTTGCTCCACGCGCTGCGGACCAAGCAGCAAATGCAGCGGCCCCTGATACCAAGGCTTGTGCCCATGCACCCACAGGCGCAACGGTGGGCGCAGCAGCCAGCTTGGTATGGGGCCCGTGGCCATGGGCGCGGGCGCAGCAGGGGCGGGGTTGTGGGCGCCCCAGGCGGTGACACGCTGCGCGGCTTCGGGCAAAGCCGCCGCAGCCGGCTGCAGCTGCTGCACCGCGGCGTTGCCCCACTGCGCTTGCATGCGGTCAAGCAACAGGCCCAGCGACTGCTGCACCGCAGCCCCCGTGCCGTGCCACAAGTCATGGCTTGGCGCCAAGGCCGCTTGTGTTTGTATCACCTCTAGCCGCAACCCCACCAATGGGGCGGCGGTTTGGCGTGCTTGCCAGTGGCTTTGCGTTAATCGCCACCACGCTTGGGCGTTGGCGCTGGGGTGGCTCATGCGCACGTCCACCGCATCGGCCACCGGAGCGGCCGCTCGTGGCCGCTCGTGCAAAGCATGCCAGCGGCAAGCCTGGGCTTGAAGCTGACGCGTTTGTAGCCAACGCGCCATGGCCTGCAACAAGTGGTGTGCGGGCTGGGTGCATTGCGCCCAGCTGTCAACGGGGTCGGCCCAGTGCACGGTTTGATCAAAGTGCGCGGGGGCCACCAGACGCACCAACCCATGCGGGCGACGGCCATAGGCTTGGTCTAGAGCATGCACGGTGGACTGGCCCCAACGCTTGGCCACGCTGCCTCGGGGCAAGGCGCACAGGTCACCCCAGCGCCGCAAACCCAGCGCTTGCCACGCCGCGCCGTGGGCGTCCCAACACGGCAACGTCCACAGGGGCAACGCGTCGGCCGCGGGCTGGGCGTGCCACGAGGCGCCCTCGTGCGCGCCACGCGTCTGAGCCACCGCGGCCAGCAGCAAACGCGCCTGCGCCTGCCACGGGGTGTCGCCCACGCCCATCTGCGCCCACCCCCCCAAGCCGTGCAGTTGGCTTTGCATCTGAGCCCACCAGGCGCGCGCCCCGCCCCACAAACGCGCCGCTGGCGTGGCGTGCAACACCACGGCCTCGGGCAAGCGGTACACGTCGGGCGTCCACCCCAAGGCCCAGTGGGCCAAGGCGTCCCAACCCATGAGGGCCGAGTCGTGCGCCTTAGGCGGCTGCGGCCACGGGCGCAGTGCCCACCACGTCATGGGCGGTCTCCTCGGTGGTGATGAGGGCGGCATGCCAGCGCGCGCGCTGACGGGCACTGGCCTGCAGCCACGCCTGCCAGGGCGTCATTAGGCTAAGCGTGAGCTCGGCCCCACGCGGCCCACCGAGCTGCTTGAGCACTTGCAGCCGCAAGCGCGCGCCGTGCGTCGCGCTTACCTCTAAGCCTTGCAGCCACAAACGCAACGGCGCCGGCGAGGGCTGGTGCCTGGCCTGCGGTGCACGCCACAACCACAACGGACGGTGCGCGTGGCGTGCGCTGCGCTGCAAACGGCGCAACCCCTCACGCGTGAGCTGCGGCAACCAAGCCAGCACCGCCGCCACCTCGGGGCAGCGCAGCAATTGCTCGGTGGCCCACGCCGCTTGCTGCGCCCCGGGCGGGCGCAGCAGCAGCAGCCCAGTGGTGTCTAGCCCGTGGCCATGCAACGCCTGAATCAACGGCTCGTGCGGTGGCGCCACCAAGGCCACCTGCCCTTGACCAAGATGCGCGTGCTGCAACGCGCGCAGGCGCGGCAACACCAACTGCCACTCGCCCATACCGGGCTGGCTTTGCAGCAATTCAATCACCCCGGCCTGCGGCCAACCGCCGGCGGCCAAAGCCGCATCCAGGGCAGGCAACCCGGTGCTGGCGGCCAACGGCGCCTGCGCCGCGTGCGCCCAATGGCACGACAACGACTGGGCAAGCCCAGCCACATCAGAAAACGAAGACGACGAATTCATGGGAGCAAATACTGTTTTTTTGTACAGTATATAAGGCAACCCATGCGCGTCAATGCCCCCTTATTTGAAGGGTTTTCCCCTAATGCCGCCTTGAAAATCGCTTTGGCGGCCTTATCATTAGCACTCGAAGCAGATGAGTGCTAACAAAACCCATCTGCCAGACCGATGAGCAAGCCACCGGCACCAGCCAGCGGCTGTTCTTACGGGTTGTTTTTTGGCTTTTTTCTCTCAATCAGGAGATGCAATGAAACTTCGTCCTTTGCACGATCGCGTGATCGTCAAACGTCTGGAAAACGAAACCAAAACCGCTTCGGGCATTGTGATTCCCGACAACGCCGCCGAAAAACCCGATCAAGGCGAAATCTTAGCCGTGGGCCCGGGCCGCAAAAACGACAAGGGCGAGTTGGCCCCGGTGTCGGTGCAGGTGGGCGACCGCGTGCTGTTTGGCAAATACAGCGGCCAAACCGTCAAGGTTGACGGCGACGAGTTGCTCGTGATGAAAGAAGACGACTTGTTCGCAGTGGTCGAGAAGTAATTCAGTTTTAGGAAGGAATTCATAACATGGCAGCAAAAGATGTAGTGTTTGGCGGCGACGCCCGCGCCCGCATGGTCGAAGGCGTTAACGTGTTGGCCAACGCAGTCAAGGTCACCCTAGGCCCCAACGGCCGCAACGTGGTGCTCGAGCGTTCGTTTGGCGCCCCCACGGTAACCAAAGACGGCGTGTCCGTGGCCAAAGAAATTGAGCTCAAAGACAAGCTCCAAAACATGGGCGCGCAAATGGTCAAAGAGGTGGCCTCTAAAACCAGCGACAACGCCG
>JALRBF010000097.1 GCA_023262365.1 Burkholderiaceae bacterium | reverse complement strand
GGGTTGTCGGTGTACTTGTGCGGCATGAACACATGGGTAAAGGTCGGGTGCACGGTGTTGTTCATCCACACCAGTGTGCGCAACGCCTGCGCCCTTGCCACGCCCTCAGCGGGCAGCAGTTGGGCCTGGGGGTAAGTGGCGTCCAAGTGCAGCGTAATGGCCACCACCTGGTCAAGCACCAAATCGCCGTCAACGAGCACCGGCACCTGGCCGCGCGGGTTAACCGACAAAAACGCCTCGGCCTGCTGCTCGCCTTTGTGCAGCTTGACCATGATGGGCTCAAACGCGGCGCCGGCCAAAGCCAAGCACGCGTGCGGCACAAACGAACAGGCCCCGGGGCCAAAATACAGTTTTTTCATTGGTCAATATCCTCCTTAACGTGCGATTGTGACACGCTAGGACTGGCCCGCGGCTTGGCCGCCACGCTTGCGTGCCACCGTTTTGCGGGGCGCGCGCGGGGCACGCGGCTCAAATTCAAACGCCACCTTGCCCGCCTTGGCGTCGTAAACCAAAAACGCCTTAAACGCCCGTCGCGTGCGCATGGAGACGAACTTGTCGAGCAGGTCGGTCTTGCCCTGGGCCAACAGCTTGCGCATCTGCTCGGGCGCCACCGGTTGCTGCAAAATAATTTTGCCGCTCTTAAAGTCGCAACTGGGCGCGCTTTGCTCGGGCGTGCTCACCGACTTGGCGCATATGTACTGGTTGCCGTGCTCGTACACGGGCGCGGCGCACTTGGGGCAGGCCCCCAGTGACTCTGCCCCCGAGAAGTCAGCCGGGGCCTCGTCGGTGCCGTCCTTGGGCTGGCCAAAGTCAAACTCCAACTTCCACTGCTTGGTGTCATCGTCTTGCACCAGCGCCAACTCGGCGGCAAACGGCCACCCGGCCTTGGAGCGAAACCCATCGAGTGGCCCAATGCGGCGCGCTTGCAAAAACGCGTCGGCCTCGTGGGACTCAAACAGGCGCGCCCCGGGTGACTTGGTAAACGAAAACCCACAGCCCACGCCTTGGCCGTCGGCGCCCACGCAAGCGTAGCGGCGGTAGTTTTCGCGCACCACGCCGCCGCATTGCGGGCAGGGCTGGCTTAAGGTGGCGTAGTCGCCGGGCACGGTGTCGCGGTCGTACGACTTGGCCTTGGCCACCACGCGCTCGGTCATCTCGGTGATGTCGCGCATAAAGGCCTGCCGGCTGAGTTGGCCGCGCTCCATCAACGACAGTTTGTGCTCCCAATCACCGGTTAATTCAGGGCGCGTTAACTCTTCTACGTCAAGGCCACGCAGCAGCGTCATGAGCTGAAACGCCTTGGCCGTGGGCAACAACTCGCGCCCTTCACGCAGCATGTATTTCTCGCCCAGCAAACCTTCAATAATCGCCGCCCGCGTGGCCGGCGTGCCCAGGCCTTTGTCCTCCATGGCCTCTCGCAACTCGTCGTCTTCCATGCGCTTGCCCACGCTCTCCATGGCCGAGAGCAACGTGGCCTCGCTGTAACGCGCCGGCGGCCGCGTGTGCAAGGCCTTGGCCAACACGTCGTCCAGGCTGGCGTCCTCGCCGGCCATCAGCGGCACCAGGGCTTTGTCGTCGTCGCCCTCTTCTTGCACCTCTTGGCCATAAATCGCCAACCAGCCAGGCTTGACCAACACCTTGCCCTCAGACTTGAACGCGTGCTCGGCCACACGGCTGATGCGGGTGGTAATTAAAAACTCAGCGGCCGGATAAAACACCGCCAAAAATCGCCGCACCACCAAGCCGTAAAGTTTGAATTCGGCCTCTGAAAGCCCGCTAGGCGCCTGTAAGGTGGGGATGA
>JALRBF010000285.1 GCA_023262365.1 Burkholderiaceae bacterium | reverse complement strand
CGCGAAACGACTTGCGCTCGCCGCCCCCTACGCCCAAATAAAATTCTTTCACGTCTTCGTTGTTGCGCAGCTCATCGGCTGGGCCATCCATCACAATGCGTCCGGACTCCATGATGTAGCCGTAATCGGCGTAGCGCAGCGCCATGTTGGTGTTTTGCTCGGCCAACAAAAAGGTCACGCCTTCTTTTTGGTTGAGGTCTTTCACAATTTCAAATACCTCTTCCACGATTTGTGGCGCCAAGCCCATAGAAGGCTCGTCGAGCAGGACGACGGACGGACTCGCCATCAGAGCCCGGCCTATGGCGCACATCTGTTGCTCGCCGCCAGAGGTGTACGCCGCTTGCGAGTTGCGGCGATCTTTGATGCGCGGGAAGTAGGTGTAGACTTTGTCTAGATTACGGGCAATTTCTTCCCTGTTCTTTAGGGTGTACGCGCCGGTAAGCAAGTTTTCTTCGATCGTCAGGTGGGCAAAGCAGTGCCGCCCTTCCATGACCTGGATCACACCGCGCTGCACTAAATCTGCCGGGGTCAGGTTTTCAATGCGTTCGCCACGCAGTTCAATGCCGCCTTTGGTCACCTCGCCGCGTTCGCCACGCAGCAGGTTGGACACGGCGCGCAGCGTGGTGGTTTTGCCCGCGCCGTTGCCGCCTAGCAACGCCGCGATTTGACCTTGTTGCACCTGCAGCGACACCCCTTTGAGCACCAAAATCACGTGGTTGTAAATGACCTCAATGCCATTGACGTTCAGTACGGTGGTGTGGGCTTGCATGTCAGCTCTCTTGTCGGGTAAGGCAGCATTGGGCGAGTGGCCCAATGCTTGGGTTGCATGGGGTGGCACCACGCCACCCCCCACTAGGGTTTGCCTCTTTAGGCGTTGCAGTCAGAGGCTGGACGACGCTTGATGCCCTTCTCTGCACCGTATTTGTCAGCCCATTCCTTGACCAACGGGTTGAGCACCTTGTAGTCGGCCTCGATCCAGTCCGAGGTCATGCTCCACTTCTTGCCGTCCCACGTTTGAATACGCGACCAAGCCGCACCCATGTGGTTGTTGCAATCGGCGTAGATGTCTTTGACCACGCCGCCGAAGCCGAGCGAGCGTACCGCGAAGTCACTCAGCTTGAGGTTTTCAAGGCCCCAGCGCACCTGCTCGCCGGTCATGTGCTTACCTTTGCCGAACTTGTTTTGCGCCGCACGCACCGCCTCGGTCGCCATTAAGCCAGCCACCAGACCGCGCATGTACAGCACCTCGCCCACTTTTTCTTTGGGGCCAGTCCCGTTGCCCTTCGCGTAGACCTTCTCCATGATCTCTTTGACGACAGAGGAGCCCTCATCAGGACCATGCTGCAGGGCCAGCGCGTTGTAGCCTTTGGCGCCAGCGCCAGCGGGCTCAACATCGGGTTCCGCACCCGACCACCACACGCCGTACATCTTCTCGCGCGGGAAGCCCGTCGCCACTGCCTCTTTGATGGCGGTGGAGTTCATTACCCCCCAGCCCCACAAGAACACGTAGTCAGGCCGGTTGCGGCGAATTTGCAACCACTGGGACTTTTGCTCCACGCCGGGGTGGGTGACGGGTAACAGCTGCAATTCAAAGCCGTGCATGGCAGCGCGCTTTTCCAGCAGAGGAATTGGCTCTTTGCCGTACGGGCTGTCGTGGTAGACCAGCGCGATCTTCTTACCTTTGAGCTTGTTCAAGCCGCCGTTCAGGGTAGCCACGTGTTTGACCAACACGTCGGCAGCCACCCAGTAGGTCCCGGTGATGGGGAAGTTCCATTTGAAGATGCCGCCGTCTTGCGACTCGCTACGGCCGTAGCCCGCGGTAAGCAGAGGGATTTTGTCAATTGGTGCCTTCTCGGTCAGAGCAAAGGTGATGCCCGTTGACAG
Organism: Burkholderiaceae bacterium; assembly: GCA_023262365.1. GTDB lineage: Bacteria > Pseudomonadota > Gammaproteobacteria > Burkholderiales > Burkholderiaceae_C > RS62. Next base: position 3,913 of record JALRBF010000285.1, on the reverse strand, counting down.
TGGTTGGAACAAACTGGCCCCGCCGTTCTTGTTCTTCAAGCGCTCGTAGCACTCCACGCCCTTGGCGGTGGCGTAACCAGTCTCGCACTCCTCCCAGATAACCTTAACACCGTTGATGCCGCCTCGCTCGTTGACAAGTTTGAAATAGTCTTGGATCCCGTTGGCAAAAGGTGTGCCATTAGGTGCGTACGGGCCGGTCCGGTATACCAGCAGCGGGAAAAACTGTTCCGCCGCTTGCGCCGAGGTAGCTGGTGCCAAAGCGGCGGTCAGCGTCGTGGCTGCCGCTGCCGTGGTCAGCAGTAGTTTTCGAAATTTCATCTTAAGTCTCCTTTCGATTTCATGAAGCTTCATGCCACCAGATGCAACGTGGATGAGACGTTGACCCCCTGGTCGCCCGGGATATCTCGACTGGTTAGTGTGGGAAGGGCCAAATACGAAGTTTTTGTTTTCCGATGCTCCACAATCGTGCTAAGCCGTGCGGCTCAACGATCAAAAACCAAACAATCAATACGCCGAAAATGATGAATTCCGTGTGGGTCACCGCGGCCGTGGAGACCGTCAAGCCGACCCAGCCCGCCGCCACTGGTAAGAATTGGTTCAAAAAGATGGGGGTAATCACGATGAATGCCGCGCCCATCATGGCGCCCATGATGGAGCCCAAGCCACCGATGATGACCATGAACAGCAATTGGAACGACGTTTCTATCGAGAAAGCTGCGGGTTCCCAGCTGCCAAGATAAACAAAACCCCAAAGCGCGCCCGCCATGCCCACCATAAACGAGCTGACAGCAAACGCCGAGAGCTTGGCGTAGACCGGTCGAATGCCAATCACCGCAGCGGCTACGTCCATGTCGCGGATCGCCATCCAGTTGCGGCCAATGGCTGAGCGCACCAAATTTTTTGCCACCAAGGCAAACACCACCAAAAATCCCAAACAGAACCAATACTTGTCTACCGGTGTATCAATGCGCCAACCCATGATGTGTAAATTACTGACTGCCACTGAACCTGATGGGGTGTAGTTGGTAAACCAGCCAACTCGTAAGAATGCCCAGTCCCAAAAAAACTGTGCTGCTAGCGTCGCTACGGCCAAGTACAAGCCTCGCACGCGCAGACTGGGGATGCCAAACACCATGCCCACCATGGTGGCAAAGAATCCGCCGCCGATAATGGCAACAATTAGTGGCATACCGTCAATACGCAACATCAGGTTGTAAGCCGCGTATGCCCCTACGGCCATAAATGCGCCCGAACCAAGGGAGATTTGTCCGCAGTAGCCCACCAGAATATTTACGCCGACCGCCGCCAGCGACAAGATCAAGAACGGAATGAAGATCGCCAGAAAATAATATTCATCAAAAATCAACGGTACGCCAACGAACGCAAAAGCAATCATTGCGCTGATCAGCCAGCGGTCTTGCGCGATTGGAAAGATCGCCTGATCGCCACGGTATGAGGTTTTGAATTGGCCGTTTTCTCGGTAAAGCATAAAAGTTCTCGCTAAACGCGGTCGATGATTTTTTCGCCAAACAAGCCTTGCGGGCGAAACAGCAGCACCACCAGAGCCACCATGTAGGCAAACCAAATTTCAATGCCGCCACCAACAAAAGGTCCCAAAAAGACCTCGGAGAGTTTTTCGCCGACACCAATGATGAGCCCGCCAATAATGGCCCCTGGAATGGACGTTAAGCCGCCCAAAATAATCACTGGCAAGGCCCGTAGCGCAACCAACGACAGCGAAAATTGCACGCCCAGTTTGGAACCCCAAATAATGCCTGCCACCAGCGCCACGATGCCGGCCACACACCACACAATCACCCAGATCCGATTGAGTGGAATGCCAATAGACTGGGCGGCCTGATGGTCGTCTGCTACGGCGCGTAGGGCGCGCCCGGTGGTGGTTTTTTGAAAGAACAGGCTAAGACCCGCCACCAGAGCGGCGGCAATCGCGGCCGCAACCAAGTCCTCTTGGCTCACCATTAAGCCGCCTTCGAACACCGAGTCCAAAATAAATACCGGGTCTTTGGGCATGCCCACATTGACTTGGTAAATGTCACTGCCAAAAAGCGACTGACCGAGACCGTCAATGACGTAGGTGATGCCCAGCGTGGCCATCAACAGGGTGGCGCCGTCCTGGTTGACTAAGTGACGTAGAGCCAGTCGCTCGATGGCGTAGGCCAACAAAAACATTATGAGCACCGAAATAAGGAATGCCAACAAGTTGGCCAAAATTAGGCTCTCAAAGCCAAACCACTGGGGTAGCCACTCGGCGAACCGGGCCATTGCCAGCGCAGCAAAAAGCACCATCGCCCCTTGCGCAAAGTTAAACACGCCCGAGGCCTTAAAAATAAGCACAAAACCCAGCGCCACAAGTGAATACAGCATGCCTGCCATCAGGCCGCCAATCAGTGTTTCGAGAAAAAAACCCATGCTGAAAGCCTTTGCTAGTGACTGGTGCCTAGGTAGGCACTGATGACATCTTCGTTGTTGCGTACATCATCGGGGGTGCCGTCGCCGATTTTTTTGCCGTAGTCCAGCACCACCACCCGGTCTGAGATGTCCATAACCACCCCCATGTCGTGCTCAATGAGCACAATGGTGGTGCCAAACTCGTCGTTGACGTCCAACACGAAGCGGCTCATGTCCTGCTTTTCTTCGAGATTCATGCCGGCCATCGGCTCATCAAGTAACAACACTTGGGGTTCCATCGCCAAAGCTCTCCCGAGGTCTACTCGCTTCTGCAGTCCATAGGGAAGTTGGCCCACGGGGACTTTGCGATAGGGTTGTATTTCAAGAAAATCGATAATGCTCTCGACAAACTCTCGGTGTTCTTCTTCTTCTTTTTGGGCTGGTCCTATGCGTAGCGCCTGCAAAAAAAGGTTGCTTTTGATGCGCAGATTACGCCCTGACATGATGTTGTCCACCACACTCATGCCTTTGAACAACGCCAGGTTTTGAAAGGTCCGGGCTATTCCCATTTCCGCCACCTCATGGCTATCCATGTGGTGGAAGGTCTTGCCTCTAAAGGATATGGTGCCATGTTGAGGCTGATAAACACCGTTGATGCAGTTGAGCATGGAGCTTTTGCCCGCACCGTTGGGGCCTATGATTGCTCGCACCTCATGTTCTTTAACGTCAAAAGAGATGTCCGTTAGGGCTTTTACTCCGCCAAAACTCAGACTGATGTCGCGTACGTCAAGAATGACGTCACCAATTTTTCGATTGTTCATAAGGGGTGGGTACCTTTGCGGTGGTTACGCGGCGGCGTGTACGGGGTCAAACACTTTGCAGTCTTCAATGCGTAGTGTGGCGCTGACGACGCCGGTGCGGCCATCTTCGAAGCGCACCTGGGTTTCAATGTGCTGCTCGCTGCGGCCTTGGTAAAGGGCGTCCAGCAACACGCCGTATTTGTCACCAATAAAGCCACGCCTGACCTTGTTGGTGCGGGTGAGTTCGCCGTCGTCGGCGTCAAGCTCTTTGTGCAGCACCAAAAAGCGGTGAATTTGGCTGCCGCAGAGTTTGTCGTCGCGGCTGAGGTCGGCGTTGACTTGCTGCACGCAGTCTTGCATGAGTTCGTACACCTCGGTTTTTTGGGCCAGGTCGGTGTAGCCGGCGTAAGGCATGCCACGGCGCTCGGCCCAGTTGCCTACGGCGTCAAAGTCAATGTTGAGCATCACGCACACGCGGTCGCGGCCGTCGCCAAAGGCCACGGCTTCTTTGATGACCGGAAAAAATTTGGGGTGAATAATGGGAATCGAACCCACGACGCTCGGAACCACAAACCGATGCTCTACCAACTGAGCTATATCCACCATAAAAAACGTCGGGGTAGGAATCCCACCTACAAGCGAGAACAACCCTCTAATAGGTCTTAACGTTCTCCATCCAAAAATGGATGTGCCTTTGTCAATTC
>JALRBF010000283.1 GCA_023262365.1 Burkholderiaceae bacterium | reverse complement strand
GGTCGACTGGTTCACACGGTACATGTCCACGGCGTCGTCGGCCACCAAGCCATGGCCACGTGAGATCAACTCCAGGCCCAGCTCGCTTTTGCCCAGCCCCGACTCGCCCGTGATCAACACCCCCATGCCCAATATGTCCATGAACACACCGTGCATGGTGGTGCGCTCGGCAAAGTGCTTGGCCAAATAGGCGCGCAACACGTCCACCGTAAACGCCGCAGGCTCAGCCGTGGCAAACAAGGGCACGCCACCACGTTCACACAAGGTGTGCAAGGCGTCGGGCACGGTCTCGCCATCGGCCACCACCAACACCGGCGGCTCGAGCTTGAGCACGCGCGCCACACGGCGCCAACAGTCCTCCTCGGTGTCGCGTAGCAAATACGCGATTTCACGCGTGCCCAACACCTGCACGCGGTACGGGTGAATGTAATTGAGGTGCCCCACCAAGTCAGCGCCCGAACGCGCCGCGTGCACCGCCCCCTCCTCAAACTGGCGCTCGGAGGCCTGTAAACCGGCCACCCACTGCCACTTTAGGCGCTCACGATGATGCTCAAACAACCGATCGGCGCTAATGGCCGTGGGTTTCATGCCGAGGCGTGCGCCGACTGCCAGCTGGCAATTAGGTGATGCAACTGCGCGGCGTTATCGGCGTGCTTCATCGCCTCGCGCAGATCGGCATCGCTCAGAATTTCGGCAATTTCAGATAGGATTTCGAGATGCTTTTGCGTGGCCGCCTCAGGCACCAGCAAACAAATGAGCAAGACCACAGGCTGCTCATCGGGGGCATCAAACGGCACCGGCTGAGCCAGCTGAAACACCGCGGCCATGGGCTCTTTGAGGCCTTTGATACGGCCGTGGGGAATGGCCACGGCGTGCCCCAAGCCGGTTGAGCCCAGTCGCTCGCGGGCAAACAGGCTGTCGGTGATGATGGAGCGGTTCAATCCGTGTGTGGCCTCAAACAGCAAACCCACCTCTTCAAAAGCGCGCTTTTTGCTGGTGACCTCGAGTTGCACCAACACCTGCTCCGGCGGAAGAATGTTTGCGAGTCGATTCATGCGTGTCCTCAAAACCAAACATCGGTAGGCGTTGGCACGCCTACCCCCGATAAAAAAGCCACTCACAGGATAGGAGTGGCTTTTTCATTCGGCGGATTGTGCGCCCTTTTTGGGGCCTAAGCAAGGGTTTTCCCGAAAAAATTGCCCCCTCTCGCCTACTCCGCAGGCATGCGCTTGACCGACTGATGGTGGTGGTCTTGCGCCTTGTCTTTGTGCTTGAGCACCTGTCTATCGAGCTTGTCAGCCAGCTGGTCAACCGCGGCGTACAGGTCGGCGTGGGCACTTTCAGCAAACAAATCTCGGCCCTTGACATGAATATTGCATTCAGCTTTTTGACGTAAGTCTTTGTCTTTTAAAGGGTCAACCGACAACAGCACCTTGACATCCACCACCTGGTCAAAGTGGCGAATGATGCGTTCGAGTTTTTGCACCACGTACTCACGCAGCGCTGGGGTGACATCGAGGTGGTGACCACTGATGGTGAGATTCATGCAAGTTCCTCCTTGGTTGGGTTGGATATCGCAGCTGAGCCCCTCACGACTGCAGGGCTTTTGTTTGACTATGCCCTAAGCCACGCCCAGGTGCAAGGCGGCCATGCTTGCACCATGGCTACTCCACGGTTTGCATGCGTCGCCCCACCCAAATCGCCAGCAACGCCACCAGCGAGCCCACCAGGCCATTGACCCAGTAGCCCTGCACCTGGCCCGAGGCGGTGATGTGAATCAGGTTGCCGCCCACAAACGTGGCCACCCCCATGGCCAGCGACTGCACGGCGCCGTTGAGCGTCATGAACGTCCCTCGCTGCGCCGGTGCCGCCGCGGAGGACACCAAGGCCATCATGGGGACCAAACGCCCACTGACCACCACAAAAAACACCGCACTGACCACCACCACCAGCGCAAACGGCACCGTGGGTAGGGTGGTCAAGATCATCAACGGCACCGCGGTGGCAAGGGCCAGGCGCTCATAGACCCAGCGCTTGCCCTTGGCGTCGGCCCAACGCCCGAGTTGGCGGGAGGTGAAAAACGTAATCACCCCACCCACCAAATACATCCACGGCAACTGTTCGGTTCTGACGCCCACGTTGTTTTGCAAATAAATGGTGATGTAGGGAATGACCGTAAAGCCCACCCCCACGTTAAGCGCCGTAAAGGCAAACGCCCGCCGGTGGTTAGGCGCCTGCAGCACCTGCCACCAACGCCGCGCCACCGCCCTGGCCCCGCCTCGGGCGCCTTGTTGGTGCAAATGACCATCCAGCGTAGGCAGCTGGTAGGCGGCCAAGGCCAACAACCCGGCGCTCAAAAACGCCAGCATCACGAACGGCGCATGCCACTGCCACACCGACGCCAACCACAGGCTTACCGGAACCCCCGCCACGGTGGTAAGCGAGAACGCCGACATCAGCACCCCCATGGCGCGGCCACGACGCTGAAACGGCACCACCTCGGCAATGATGAGCTGCGCCAAGGTAAACAACACCCCGCCAAACATGCCCGCGGCCACCCGCGCCAACATCAGCCAGGCGTAGCTCGGCGCGTAGGCGCACGCCAGGGTGGAGACGGCAAACCCGCTGTACAACATCACCAACACCCGCTTGCGACCAAAACCGTCGATAAAAAATGAAGCCAATAGGCTCGAGCACCCCGCTGCCAGGGTGTAGGCTGAGACCAGCAGGCCAAAGGCCGCTGGGGTGATACCAAACAGCGCCGTGAGCTGTGGACCCAGCGGCATCATGATCATGAAATCAAGGGTATGGGTGAGCTGGATTCCCGCCAGTGTGAACAATAACCAGCGCTCACGCGCTGGTGCCAGAGCAGGTTGTTCCATCAAAAATGTCCTGAATTCGGGTTACTACTAATGTAACGCATGGCGGTGCGATAATGTCGTTTTGTAATCCGAAAAACACCATGGAACCTAGCCCAAGTCGCTAGCTTTCGGTCGAAGCCCCGGGCGGCCCCCGTCGCCCCGCATGGTCAGGCCGAAAGCGTCCAAGTCTCACGGCGCCCACGTGGCGCGCAAGCTTGCCTCGGAGTCTGACATGCTCAATGTATTCACGCTTACCCATGGCCGGTTGGTTCAAGACGAGATCGAATCGTTTGCCGACCTGGCCCGACTTCAGCCCATTTGGGTTGACATGGAATCGCCCACCGCCGATGAGCAGCGCTGGGTCAAAGACCACTTTGGGCTGGACATGCCCGACGATGTGATGGCCGAGGACATTGAGGAGTCCGCGCGCTTTTACGAAGAGGCAAACGGTGAGTGGCACATTCGCAGCGATTTTTTGATCGCCGATGAAGACCACCCCCACACCGCGCGTGTGGCATTTGTGCTGCGCCGGGATGGTGGCGCCAAAGACGCCGCGGGCGTGTTGTTTTCGATTCACCAAGAAGACGTGCCGGTGTTTCGCCTGCTGCGGCTGCGCGCGCGGCGCATGCCGGGCCTAACCGAAGACGCCAAAGATGTGCTGCTGATGCTGTTTGACACCGACGCGGAGTACTCGGCCGATGTGCTTGAGACCCTTTACGACGAACTCGAGGCCAGCAGCCGCTTGGTGCTGGACGGCAACGTGGACGACGAGGTGGCCAGCACGGTGCTGGCGGCGATTGCGCGTAACGAGGACATGTCGGGGCGGATTCGGCGCAACGTGATGGACACCCGCCGGGCGGTGAGCTTTTTGATGCGCAGCCGCTTGCTAAGCGCCGACCAATTCGAGGACGCCAGGCAAATTTTGCGCGACTTGGATTCGCTGGACTCGCACACCACGTTTGTGTTTGAAAAAATCAACTTCCTGATGGACGCCACCGTGGGTTTTATTAACATCAACCAGAACAAAATCATCAAGCTGTTTTCGGTGGCCAGCGTGGCTTTGCTGCCACCCACCATGGTCGCCAGCCTGTACGGCATGAACTTTCAGTTCATGCCCGAGTTGCAGTGGAAATACGGCTACGTGTTTGCCCTGGCGCTGATGGCGGCCTCCGCGGCGCTACCCATGATTTACTTCAGGCGCCGCGGCTGGCTTAAGTAACCGCCCGAACGGTGCGCCGTACTAGGCGGTGCGCAGTTCGCGGCGCAAAATTTTGCCCACCGGGGTTTTGGGCAGCTCCTGCCGGTACTCGATGCGTCTGGGCACTTTGTACGCGGTCAGGTTTTCGCGGCAATGTGCCAAGATGGTCTCGTCGGTTAGCGTGGGCTCTTTGCGCACCACCACCAAACGCACCGACTCGCCGGTCTTGTCATCGGCGTCGCCCACGGCCGCGCACTCGAGCACGCCAGGCAACTGCATCACCACCTCTTCGACTTCGTTGGGATAAACGTTAAAGCCCGAGACCAAAATCATGTCTTTTTTGCGGTCAACGATGCGAAACTGCCCTTTGTCGTCCATCACACCGATGTCTCCGGACTTGAAGTAACCGTCGGCGGTCATGACCTTGGCGGTCTCGTCGGGG
>JALRBF010000237.1 GCA_023262365.1 Burkholderiaceae bacterium | reverse complement strand
GACTGACGTAGCGCAACGTGTCCACCGCCGAGGCATCGTAAATGGCGGGCAAATACGCCTCGGGCCATTTGCGAATGCCCGGAATGCGCGAGCCCTCTTCGGGCTGCACGCCCACAATTTGAATGGCCGGGCTTTGCTGCTTAAGGTAGCGCGAGACACCGGTAATGGTGCCCGTGGTGCCCATGGCGCTCACAAAATGCGTGACCCGCCCTTGCGTGTCGTGCCAAATTTCGGGGCCGGTGGTTTCAAAATGCACCGCGGGGTTGTCTTGGTTGGCAAATTGGTCAAGCACCACCCCCTTGCCTTGGGCGCGCATCGTCTCGGCCAAATCACGGGCGTGTTCCATGCCGCCACTTTTGGGCGTTAGCACCAACTCGGCGCCAAACGCGCGCATGGTTTGCGCGCGCTCAACCGATAAGTCTTCGGGCATGATGAGCACCATGCGGTAGCCCTTAATCGCGGCGGCCATGGCCAGAGCAATGCCGGTGTTGCCCGAGGTGGCCTCAATCAGCGTGTCGCCGGGCTTAATTTGCCCGCGCGCCTCGGCTTGCCGAATCATGTTCATGGCTGGGCGGTCTTTAACCGAGCCAGCCGGGTTGTTGCCTTCGAGTTTGCCCAGCACCACGTTGCCGCGCGCTTGGCAAGCCTGCGCGCCCAAACGCTGCAGGCGTACCAGCGGGGTGCGGCCAATGGCGTCTTCTAGGGTGGGGTAAGCCTGTCCTGCGTTGTTCATGGCGCCATTATGCGCGTTTGCGGCTGTGCCATAATCCAGCCCTACCCCGCTGCCGGAGTGGCGAAATTGGTAGACGCAGCAGACTCAAAATCTGCCGGTGGAAACACCGTGCCGGTTCGATTCCGGCTTCCGGCACCACACAAACACCTTGCACCCGAGCCACCGCGTGAGCGCCATTAACCAAGTTACCCCCAACTTTGCCACCGCCCCGCAACTGGCCCCCGAGCACATGGCCGAGGTGGCGCGGCTGGGTTTTCAAACGGTTATTGCCAACCGCCCCGACTTTGAAGGCGGCCCCGACCAACCGACGGCACAAGCCATGCAAGCCGCGGCTGAAGCGGCGGGCTTGGCGTTTCATTACCTACCCGTAATTAGCGGGCAAATTACGCCCGAGCAGGCGCAGGCCATGAAACAGTTGTTGGCTCAAGCTGCCACGCCGGTGCTGGCGTATTGCCGCAGTGGGGCTCGGTCGACCGAGTTGTTCGCGCTAGCCCAAAACGCCTAGCGCAGCGCCGCCGGCGACGGCGGGTGATCATCGTCCACGCTGACACCGCGCTGCATCAACTGGCGGTCAAAAAATGACCGCCCCATCATGGCCCGGCAGAGCTGCGTGGCCGTGACCACGCTGATCATGGACAACACCGCCCAAGCGTAGCTGCCAGTGAGCTCAAGCATGATGACCACCGAGGCCATGGGCGCCCCAATCACCGCGCCAATGCAGCTGGCCGCACCCAACAAAGCAAATGTGGCGCTGGCGTCGCCGGCGGGCGCCAGCACGCCGCCCACCAGTGCGCCCACCATGGCGCCAATAAACAAGGCAGGCGCAAACACCCCACCATAAAAGCCAAAGCCAAGACAAAGGCTAGTCATCGCGCACTTACCGACGATTAACAGAACCAATAAACCCAGCCCCAATTGCCCCGCGATGACGGCTTCAACCGTACTCATCCCAGACCCCAAGAGTTGAGGTAACCATGGCGACAACGCAAACAGAATCAACGCGGGCAACAATGGGCGCCACATCACGGGCAGGCCCGAGCGCCGAGCTAGGGCCGGGGCGCTGGTACCCAGCCAAATAAACACCGCCGAGGCCAGCCCCGACAACAACCCAACCACCAACGCCGCCACGGTGGTGGCGCCGTCTAGTGTGGGCACGGTGGTAACGTGAAACAGCCGATGCCCGCCTAACCAGTAGTCTGACACCCAGTACGCGGCAAACGTACACGCCAACACCGGGCCGGCACCGAATACACCAAAGCGGCGAATGATGGCCTCGTGCGCAAAAATCGCCGCGCCAATCGGTGCAGCAAACACCGAGGCCACCGCCGCGCCGGCACCGCTGCCCAGCACCACATCCATGGGCACCTTGGCCTCAAAGCGCCGGCCCAAACTGGCCAAGCAGCCACCCAAATGCGCCAGCGGGCCAAATATCCCCACAGAAGAGGCCCCCGACAAATTGACCAGCGCAAGAAGAGAAGAAACCCATCCCGAACGCAAGTCGGGCGAACGCTCGGTCTGTGCAGCCTCGATTAAATCTGCTGGACCCTGCGGTCGATTCGCGGGCAACAATCGCAACAACTGGCCTGCAATCAGGGCGGCACCGATCATCATGACACCCAACACCCAGCTATATCCGAAGCCACTAACTTGATCGGTTTGCCAAAGAGCCTGTGCGGCACCCACCGCAGTAAAAACTCCCACTGCGATCGTACCCACCAATAGACCAACCACAAGATTTACACCGATCGCACTGAGTCGTGTACGGAGCTCAATCAAACTGTTAATTAGAGCCTCACGTGTCATGATAGGAGCCTCGAACCTTTAGGTAGATGAGCTGCCAGAAATTCCATTTGATCGCTCAGTATGCGCCGGTTACGCAAAATAAAGTCTTCCCACAGCGTGGGCACATACGGCACATACAACAGCGGCATGCGCGCCTGCTCGGGGGTGCGGTTGCCTTTGCGATGGTTGCAGCCGCGACACGCGGTAACCACGTTGGTCCAGTGGTCCCGCCCGCGCTGGGCCAGTGGCACCACGTGCTCGCGGGTGAGCATCTCGTCGTCGCCGCGCACGCCGCAGTAGGCGCAGGTAAAGCGGTCGCGCTGAAACAACTTGTGGTTGCTAAGCGTGGCGCGGTTTTCAAACGGGCTAAAACGCGGCACGCCTTGCGTGCCCACGATGGAGCGCACCCGAATGACCGACTGCCGTCCGGTGCGGGCGTTGTGCCCACCGCGAAACACGGCGATTTCGTCGCCCAGTTCCCAGCGAACCTCTTGGGCAGCGTAATGCAACACCGCTTGTTCCAAGGTAATCCAAGATTGGGGCAAGCCATGCCCTGACAACCTCAGCACTTTCACGTCGCGCCCTCCCGTGTCAAGCTCAGCGCAATAATACACCCCATGCAAGTCACCCGTGCCCGTTACGCCGCGCAAGCCGCCCCATGGCTGGCGCAATGCGCCGTTACCGTAGGCAATTTTGACGGGGTACACCGAGGCCACCAAGCCATGCTGGCCTTGCTGCGCAACGAAGCGCGCCAGCGCCAAGTGCCCAGCGCGGTGCTTACCTTTGCGCCGCACCCGCGCGAGTACTTTGCGCGTGCCACCCACCGGCCCGCGCTGGCCGCCCCGCGCATTGCCACCTTGCGCGACAAACTGGGCGAGCTGCAGGCCTGCGGCATTGACCACGCGGTGGTGCTGCGCTTTGACCACGCGCTGGCCAACTTGGCGCCCGAGGCCTTTATTGACCGCGTGCTGTGCCACGGCTTGGGCGCGCGCTACGTGCTGGTGGGCGACGATTTTCGGTTTGGCGCCAAGCGCGCCGGCGACTACGCCATGCTCGACACGCTGGGCAGCGCGCGCGGCGTGGATGTGGCGCGCATGAACAGCTATGAAGTGCACGGCCTGCGCGTGTCC
>JALRBF010000201.1 GCA_023262365.1 Burkholderiaceae bacterium | reverse complement strand
ACAGCGGTGCTCAACAAACATGTCCCATTCTTCAAACGTGCCTTCGTCCAGCAGCACCTCAAGCCGCTCGCGCGCCGTGAGTTTGCCTTTGGCGTGCTGGGCCTCAATGCGGCGCTCGCCCCCACCTTGCCTGGCCGCTGCGCGACGGCGCTCGAGTTCGTGCAATATGTCTTGCATGGTTGGTTTTCCTTCAAGCCTTGATTTGTTGCGCCGCAAGCAAGCGCCGCGCCGCCGTGGAGGCGGGCAGCTTGCCCTGGGCCACTTGTTGTTCAATGGCAGCGAGTTCTGCCTGCACCTGGGGGTGCGCGCGGAACGCGCGCTGCAAGCCGGCGTTGACACGCTCCCACATCCACGACAACGCCTGCTGGCGCCGCTTGTGCTGCACATGCGCCCCCCCTTGGTGCGCACGGTAACGCTGCACCGCCTGCCAAAATTCGCCAAGCCCTTGGCCGTGCAGCGCCGAGAGCTGCAGCACCTCGGGCTTGTGCGCCTCGGGCTGACCGTGACCCAGCCCAAGCAAGCGCACCGACGAGGTCAGCGTGGCCTGCGCGCGCGTGGCCGCGTCGGGGTCTAAGTCGGCTTTGTTCACCACAATCAAGTCGGCCAACTCCATCACGCCGCGCTTAATGGCTTGCAAATCGTCACCGGCGTTGGGCAGCTGCAGCAGCACAAACATGTCGGTCATGTTGGCCACGGCGCTCTCGCTTTGGCCCACGCCCACGGTCTCTACCAGCACCACGTCGTAACCGCTGGCCTCGCACACCAGCATGGCCTCGCGGGTGGCCTCGGCCACACCGCCTAGGTTGCCGCGCGCCGGGCTGGGGCGAATGAAGGCTTGCGGATGCACCGATAACCGCTCCATGCGGGTTTTGTCGCCCAAAATGCTGCCCCCCGACAGCGAGGATGAGGGGTCCACCGCCAGCACCGCCACGCGATGCCCCTGCGCAATCAAGGCCAACCCCAGGGCTTCAATAAAAGTTGACTTGCCCACGCCCGGCACACCACTCAAGCCCAAGCGAAACGCCCCGCCGCTGACGGGCTGCACCAAGGTGAGCAGCGCGTCGGCTTGTTCGCGGTGCGCGGGCTTGTCCGATTCAAGCAGCGTGATGGCCTTGGCCAGGGCACGCCGACTGGCCTCGGGTGAGCCGTGCTGCAGCTGATGCAGCCACGCCAATGGGGTCACGCCACGGCCTTTTTGATATGCTCAAGCACGTCCTTGGCGCTGGCCGGAATCGGCGTGCCTGGCCCGTAAATGCCCTTAACGCCTGCCTGATACAAAAACGCGTAGTCTTGCTTGGGAATCACGCCCCCCACGAACACAATGATGTCGTCGGCGCCCTGCGCCTTGAGTGAGGCAATGATGGCCGGCACCAACGTTTTGTGGCCGGCCGCCAGAGTGGACACGCCCACGGCGTGCACGTCGTTTTCAATCGCCTGACGGGCACATTCTTCGGGGGTTTGAAACAGCGGGCCCATGTCCACATCAAAACCCAAATCGGCATACGCCGTGGCCACCACCTTGGCGCCCCGGTCGTGTCCGTCTTGCCCCAACTTGGCCACCATCACCCGTGGGCGTCGCCCGTGCTGCTGGGCAAACTCGGCAATTTCGTGCTGCAGTTGCGCCCAGCCTTCGGCGCTGTCGTATGCTTGTGCGTACACTCCGGTCACCTTTTGTGTGTCGGCCCGATGGCGGCCAAAAACTTGCTCCAACGCGTCCGAAACCTCACCCACGGTGGCACGCCTGCGCATGGCCTCAATTGCCAACTCGAGCAAATTGCCCTGCCCACTTTGGGCTGCTTGGGTGAGCGCCTCAAGCGCCTGCGTCACGGCGCCGTTGTGGCGTGTCGCCCGTAGCGTGTTGAGGCGGGCAATTTGGTTCTCGCGCACTTTGTGGTTGTCCACTTCCAATATCTCAACCGGGTCTTCTTGCGCCAGCCGGTATTTGTTTACCCCAACAATCACGTCTTGGCCGCTGTCAATGCGGGCTTGCTTTTGTGCCGCGCTGGCTTCAATCTTCAGTTTGGCCCAGCCCGACTCGACCGCGCGCGTCATGCCGCCCATGGCGTCGACCTCTTCAATCATGGCCCAAGCCTTGTCCGCCATGTCTTGGGTTAGCTTCTCCATCATGTACGAACCAGCCCACGGGTCCACCACTCGGGTGATTTGGCTCTCTTCTTGCAAAATCAATTGCGTGTTGCGCGCGATACGCGACGAAAACGCCGTGGGCAAGGCAATGGCCTCGTCAAAGCTGTTGGTGTGCAGGCTTTGCGTGCCGCCAAACACCGCCGCCATGGCCTCCACGGTGGTGCGCACGATGTTGTTGTAGGGGTCTTGCTCGGTCAACGACCAACCCGAGGTTTGGCTGTGCGTGCGCAGCATCAGGCTTTTGGGCTGCTTGGCGCCAAAGCCCTGCATGATGCGGGCCCACAGCAGCCGGGCCGCGCGCATCTTGGCAATTTCTAGGTAAAAGTTCATGCCCACGGCCCAAAAAAACGACAAGCGCCCAGCAAAGTCGTCCACGTCCAGCCCACGCGCCAAGGCCGTTTGCACGTACGCCTTGCCATCGGCCAAGGTAAACGCCAGCTCCAGCGCCTGGTTGGCGCCGGCCTCTTGCATGTGGTAGCCCGAAATTGAAATGGAGTTGAATTTGGGCATTGAACCGCTGGTGTAGGCAATGATGTCGCCAATGATGCGCATGCTGGGCTCGGGTGGATAAATGTAGGTGTTGCGCACCATGAATTCTTTGAGAATGTCGTTCTGAATGGTGCCCGACAACTTCTCCGGCGGCACGCCTTGCTCTTCGGCGGCGACAACGAACAATGCGAGGATCGGTAATACCGCGCCGTTCATCGTCATCG
>JALRBF010000023.1 GCA_023262365.1 Burkholderiaceae bacterium | reverse complement strand
CGCCAGGGCAAGCCGAGGCCACTTCTTCCACTTCGTTCGGGTAGACGTAGAAGCCGCTGACCAGAATCATGTCTTTCTTGCGATCGACGATCTTGAAGAAGCCGCGCTCGTCCACGATGCCGATGTCGCCCGACTTGAAATACCCATCGGCCGTCATGACGCGGGCGGTTTCGTCGGGGCGCTGCCAATAGCCCGCCATCAACTGCGGGCCCTTGATGGCGATCTCACCGGCCTCGCCCACGGCACACGGGTTGCCCTCGTCATCCAAAATCTTCATGTGGGTGTTGGGTATGGGTACACCAATGGTGCCGGTAAATTCGGTGCTGTCCACGGGGTTGCAACACGCCGAAGGCGAGGTTTCCGACAAGCCATACCCTTCGCAAATGGGGCAGCCGGTTTTTTGCAGCCATTGCCGCGCCACACCCCCTTGCACGGCCATACCACCGCCCAGCGAGACACACAGATTGGACCAGTCGACCTGGTCAAAGTCGGGGTGATTGACCAAGCCGTTGAATAAGGTGTTGACCGCGGGAAATTGGTGAAACACGTGGCGGCTGAGTTCTTTGAGGGTAGCGGGCAAATCACGCGGGTTGGGAATAAGTATGTTTTTGGCACCCACGCGCATGCCCAGCATCATGTTGATGGTGAAGGCAAAGATGTGGTACAGCGGCAAAGCGCAAACGTAGGTCACCTGTTCGTGCGCCGGAATACGCTTCATGGCCGGCGCGTTCCAGGCTTCGGACTGCAGCAAGTTGGCCACGATGTTGCGGTGCTGCAAAACCGCTCCCTTACTCACCCCGGTGGTGCCCCCGGTGTACTGCAACACGGCCACGTCTTCGGGGCCAGGCTTGGCTGGCGTCCACGCCTGCTTGGCGCCGCGGCGCAGCGCTTCGTTAAAGCGCACCGCCTGCGGTAAGTCAAATGAAGGCACCAGCTTTTTCACCCGGCGCACAACGTGATTCACGATGGTGCCTTTGACGGCACCTAGGCTGTCGCCCATGGCCGCCAAGACCACGTGCTTGACTGGCGTTTGCCTCAGGCAAGTCTGTAAGGTGGCGGCAAAGTTCTCCATGATGACAATGGCCGCCGCGCCCGAGTCGTTAAGTTGGTGCTGCAGTTCGCGCGCGGTGTAGAGCGGGTTGACGTTGACCACCACAAACCCCGCGCGCAACACCGCCGCCACCGCCGCCGGGTACTGCGGCACGTTGGGCAGCATAATGGCCACACGATCGCCCTTGACCAAACCCAAACCCTGCAAATACGCGGCCAGCGCCTGCGAGCGCTGGTCGATTTGGCGGTAACTGACCTCTTTGCCCAAAAAGCTGTAGGCGGTGCGTTCCGCGTACGCGGCAAAGCTGTTCTCCATCAGCTCAACCAACGACTGGTACTGATTGACGTCTACATCCGCTGGCACCCCCTCGGGATAGGCGCTTAACCAAGGACGTTCAGAGGTGGCAGCGGGCATGCACGGGGCTCCAGCAACAGAAACAGGATCTGCCCCCATTGGGCGAATCGGCTCGCTTTATTTTGCTGGCATTACCCACGTGCCCGTCCTATGGCTTTCCCTTACATTGGACTGACACAAGCCCGAGGCTGCGCGACACCTTGGGGCTTAATGGGTGTTGGCAAGTTGCTCCAAGATGGCAGGGTTTTCCAAAGTCGAGACATCTTGGGTGATGGCCTCGCCTTTGGCAATGGCGCGCAGCAAGCGGCGCATGATTTTGCCCGACCGCGTTTTGGGTAGGTTTTCGCCAAAACGGATTTCTTTGGGCTTGGCAATTGGGCCAATTTCTTTGGCTACCCAGTTGCGCAACTCGGTGGCCAACTGCTTGCCTTCCTGACCTGACGGCAGCGCCCGCTTGAGCACCACGAAGGCCACAATGGCCTCGCCGGTGGTGTCATCGGGGCGGCCGACCACGGCCGCCTCGGCAACCAAGTCGGTTTTGGCCACCAGAGCCGATTCAATTTCCATGGTGCCCAGCCGGTGGCCCGAGACGTTGAGCACATCGTCAATACGCCCAGTGATGCGAAAGTAGCCCCGGTCGGCGCTGCGAACCGCGCCGTCGCCCGCGAGGTAAATGGTACCGCCCATCTCGGCGGGGAAATACGACTTTTTGAAGCGCTCGGGGTCGCCCCAAATGTTGCGAATCATGCTGGGCCACGGCTTTTTGATGACGAGCATGCCACCGGCGCCATTGGGCATATCGTTGCCGGTTTCGTCCACAATCGCCGCGGCAATGCCCGGCAGCGGCAGGGTACACGAACCGGGCACCAACGGCGTGGCGCCTGGCAGCGGGGTGATCATGTGGCCACCGGTTTCAGTCTGCCAAAACGTATCCACTATTGGGCAGCGCTGGCCGCCCACGTGCTCGTGGTACCACATCCAGGCCTCAGGGTTAATCGGCTCGCCCACCGAACCCAAGATGCGCAGCGTGGACAGGTTGCTGTGTTTGGGGTGCACGGCGTCATTGGTTTCGGCCATTTTGATGAGCGAGCGAATGGCCGTGGGCGCGGTGTAAAAAACCGTGCAACCATGGCGCTCAATCATTTGCCAAAAGCGCGAGGCATCGGGGTAGGTGGGTACGCCCTCAAAAATAATTTGGGTTGCCCCAGCCGCCAGCGGGCCGTAGGCCACGTAGCTATGGCCCGTAATCCAGCCGATGTCGGCGGTGCACCAAAAAATATCGTCGGCCCGAATATCAAATGTCCACTGCATGGTGAGCTTGGTCCACAGCAGGTAACCCGCGGTGCTGTGCTGCACGCCTTTGGGTTTGCCGGTTGAGCCCGAGGTGTACAAAATAAACAAGGGGTGCTCGGCATCTACCACCTCAGCCGGGCACTGCGTGGATTGGCCTTGCAGCGCATCGTGCAGCCACACGTCGCGCCCGGCTTGCATGTTGACCGGCGTGGCGGTGCGCTGAAAAACCAGCACCTGGCGCAAGGTGTCGCAGCCTCCGAGGGCAATGGCGTCGTCCACGATACCCTTGAGGGGCAGCTCTTTGCCGCCGCGCATTTGGTAGTTGGCGGTAATGACGGCCACGGCCCCAGCGTCGATGATGCGCTCTTGCAGCGCCTTGGCCGAGAAGCCACCAAACACGACCGAATGGGTGGCACCGATGCGCGCGCAGGCTTGCATGGCCACCACGCCCTCGATGGTCATGGGCATGTACACCACCACACGGTCGCCCTTTTGTACGCCCATGGCTTTGAGCGCGTTGGCGAACTGCGCCACACGCTCGAGCAGTTCGCGGTAGGTCACACGGGTCACCTGGCCGTCGTCAGACTCAAAGATGATGGCGGTTTTGGTTTCAACCTCAGTGCCCATGTGGCGGTCAAGGCAATTGGCCGAGGCGTTGAGCTGGCCGTCTTCAAACCAACGGTAAAACGGCGCTTGCGTGGCGTTTAGGGTTTGCGTAAACGGCTTGTCCCACACCAGCGCCTCGCGCGCGAGGCGGGCCCAAAAGCCCTCGTAATCGGCCTGGGCTTCTTGACACAAGGCTTGATACGCGGCCATGCCGGCAACGCGCGCGCCTTGCTGAGCCCGAGCCGAGGGCTCAAACACACGATTTTCTACCAGAACCGACTCAATGGCCGAGGATGGGGTGTTGGACATGTGGGTCTCCCGAGAAATGACGGCGCCGCCTTCGCTGGCCCCTCTTGATGATGACCGCTAAGTGTCTCCCCGCGCTCTTACCGGTGTCTTACGCCTCGGGGCGGGGCCTACTCCACGGCCTTGGCAATGTCCTCAACAATTTTTTTGGCGTCGCCAAAAACCATCATGGTCTTGTCCATATAAAACAGCTCGTTGTCCAGACCGGCGTAACCCGCTGCCATGGAGCGCTTGTTCACAATAACCGTTTTGGCTTTGTAGGCGTCCAGAATGGGCATGCCATAAATGGGGCTGCCCTTTTGCAAGGCCAGTGGGTTCACCACGTCATTGGCGCCCAGCACAATGGCCACGTCGGCCTGACCAAACTCGGCGTTGATGTCTTCCATTTCAAACACCTGGTCATAAGGCACCTCAGCCTCGGCGAGCAACACGTTCATGTGCCCCGGCATGCGGCCAGCCACCGGATGAATGGCGTACTTGACCGTGATACCGTGCTCGGTGAGTTTGTGCGCGAGTTCTTTGACCGCATGCTGCGCCCGCGCCACGGCCAACCCATACCCGGGCACAATAACCACGGTTTCGGCGTTTTGCAAAATGAACGCGGCATCATCGGCGCTACCGGACTTAACGCTGCGCTGCTCACCGCCACCGGCCACGCTACCGGCCTCGCCACCAAAACCACCCAGAATCACGCTAATAAACGAGCGGTTCATGGCCTTGCACATGATGTAGCTGAGAATCGCACCCGAGGACCCCACCAACGACCCGGCAATGATGAGCATGCTGTTGTTCAGGCTAAAACCAATGCCTGCAGCGGCCCAGCCCGAGTAACTGTTGAGCATGGAGACCACCACCGGCATGTCGGCCCCACCAATGGGGATGATGATGAGCACACCCAGCACAAAGGCCAGTGCCAGCATCACGGCAAAGGCGCCAGCGTGTTCGGTGGCCGTGAAGTACAGGCCCAACGCCACGGTGGCCGCACCCAACACGGCATTGAGGGCATGCTGACCCGAAAACACCACCGGCGCACCCTGAAACAAGCGAAACTTGTACTTGCCCGAGAGTTTGCCAAAGGCGATCACCGACCCGCTAAAGGTGATGGCGCCAATGGCCGCACCCAAAAACAATTCAAGCCGGTTGCCAGTCGGGATTGCCGCCCCTCGGGCCAACCCAGGCAGCATGGCGTTGGGTTCGGCCACGGCGGCAATGGCAATAAAAACCGCAGCCAAACCAATCATGCTGTGCATGAAGGCCACCAGCTCGGGCATTTTGGTCATTTCGACGCGCCGTGCCATGACCGCGCCCACGCCACCGCCCACCACCAGGCCCAAGAGCACCCAGCTCAAACCAGCCGCAGGGGCGTCGGTTAGCCGCGCCACCAATGCCGCGGTGGTGCCAATGGCAATGGCCATGCCCACCATGCCAAACAGGTTGCCGCGTATGGACGTGGTGGGGTGTGACAAGCCCTTGAGGGCTTGAATGAAGCACACACTGGCTACTAAGTAGAGCAGCGTAACGAGGTTCATGCTCATGCCCCGTCACCTTGTTGGGTGCTGCTTTTGCTTTACCAATCATAGATTTACTTTTTGAAAAACAAGATGCAGAAAAAGGAGAAAAAAAAATAAAAGCATTGGTGATTACGCCAACTCGCGAATTGGCAATTCAAATTTTTGAAAATTTTAAAACTTTC
>JALRBF010000019.1 GCA_023262365.1 Burkholderiaceae bacterium | reverse complement strand
CAATTACATGTTGACCCAAATCGGTTGGAAAGCTGCGTTGGCGGTGGTAATCAATGCCGTGTTGCTCACCGTCGTCTTTCGGCGTGAGTTGGCCACGCTGCCCACCGCGAACAAATCGCCGTACACCGGTGTGCCGATGTGGCTGGTGGTGTTGCACCTGCTGTTTTTGTTGGGCGTGGTGGTGTTTGCGCACCACCCGGCTGCGTTCATGGCGATATTGTTGTTGTTCATGGGCGTGGCCACGGCGTACCCCGCCTACCAAGACCGACTGATTTTGCGTGAGGGCTTGTTGGTTGGATTTTTCTTGGGCGGGTTGGTGGTACTGGGAGGTATGCAGCAATGGTGGCTGCAGCCAACCTTACTGGCCATGGACGACACGCAGGTGTACTTTGGCGCCACCTTTCTCACGGCCATTACCGACAACGCGGCGCTGACCTATTTGGGGTCACTGGTTGAGGGCTTGTCGGATGAATTCAAGTACGCGCTCGTGACTGGGGCGGTGACGGGTGGCGGCTTAACGCTGATTGCCAACGCGCCCAACCCCGCGGGTGCGTCCATTCTTAAGTCAACTTTTGATGACGGTGCCATCAGCCCCTTGGGGTTGCTTGCCGGGGCGGCGGCCCCTACGCTGGTGGCGATTTTGTGCTTCCGCCTGTTTCCTTATTCGGGGTAACAAACAGCTGGTCAAGTACGTCGGGCACCGAATCGGTGTAGCAAAACCAATCTTTGTCTTGCGCGCTGATGGTGCCCTGCTCGACCATGAAGTCAAAGTCCAGCAGGCGCTTCCAATAGGCTGAGCCGTACAAGTAAATGGGCACGGGTGAGGCCTTGCGGCATTGCACCAGGGTAAGAATTTCAAACAGCTCGTCCAGCGTGCCAAAGCCGCCCGGAAAGGCCACCAGCGCCTGGGCGCGCATCACAAAGTGCATTTTGCGCAGCGCAAAGTAATGAAACTGAAAACTCAGCGCCGGCGTGATGTAGGGGTTGGGGTGTTGCTCGTGGGGCAGGGCGATGTTCAGCCCAATGCTGGGGCCGCCAGCCTCGTGCGCGCCGCGATTGGCCGCCTCCATGATGCCGGGGCCACCGCCGGTGCACACCACGCGGCGGTTGGCTGCGGTGGGTTGAGCCAGGCTTTTTTCGGTGATGCCACGCCCCAGCGCGCGCGCGGCCTCGTAGTAGGCCGACATGCGATGGCGCTGTTCGGCTTGGGCCAAGGCCTGTGGGTTGCCTTGTTGCTGGGCCTGTGCCAACTCGGCGGCCGCTTGCTCGGTGCTGCAGCAACGTGCGCTGCCAAAGATCACCACGGTGTGGTCAATGCCGGCGGCCTGCAAGGCCAACTCGGGCTTGAGTAGCTCAAGCTGAAAGCGCAGCCCACGCGTTTCGCGACGCAGCAAAAACTCGGGGTCGGCAAAGGCCAGACGCTGTGCGTCAGGGGCCAGCGCGACATCGGCTGCCGCCTGGCCGCTAAGCGAAGCCCAGGCATCGAGCAAACCCGCTTGCCCAGGCTGGATGGCGCCGTCCATGCAGCCCCCGCGCTTAGACGCGGCGGCGGTATTCGCCCGTGCGCGTGTCGATTTCGATTTTGTCGCCCTGCGCCACAAAAATCGGCACCGATACCTCAAAGCCAGTGGCCAACTTGGCGGGCTTGAGCACCTTGCCCGAGGTGTCGCCTTTCACGGCGGGCTCGGTCCATTCAATCACGCGCTCCACGCTGGTGGGCAGCTCCACCGAGATGGCCTTGCCGTCGTAAAACACCACCTCGGCCTCCATGCCGTCTTCTAGGTAATTCAGGGCGTCGCCCATGTTGTCCGACTCGACTTCGTACTGGTTGTATTCGGTGTCCATCCAAACGTACATGGGGTCGGCAAAGTAGCTGTAGGAGCAGGGCTTTTTGTCTAGGACGATTTGGTCCATTTTGTCGTCGGCTTTGAACACCACCTCGGTGCC
>JALRBF010000332.1 GCA_023262365.1 Burkholderiaceae bacterium | reverse complement strand
GGTCGGGCGTCATGACGGGGCAAAGTGGTTGAACCCGCAGGGTACCTCAGTCAACGGCTGCTGCGCATGGTCCAGCCACTGCACCGTGGGCAAGGGCGTGAGCCGACCAATTCGCGTCAACGTCAACCCAAGCGTTTGGGTCAATTGCGCCACGCGCGGCCGCTGCTGCGCGGGGGCGGCAAACAGCAACTCATAGTCGTCGCCCCCGGCCAGTTGCAGCGCGCGTCGCTGGGCCACGGGCAACGCCGCCAACGCCGCGTGGCCGGGCAAGCGGTCAACCCACACCTGGGCGCCAACCCCGCTGGCTCGCGTCAGGTGCAGCAAGTCGCTGCTCAAGCCGTCGCTGATGTCCATGGCCGCGCTGGCCACGCCGAGCAGCGCCAGCCCCAGCGCCACGCGCGGCACCGGCGTCTCGTGCGCGTCAATGGCGCGGGCCTGGGTTGTGGCGTCTAGTGTGGCTTGGCTTGCAAGCAAGGGCGAGTCTGGGCTGCCCTGTTGCAAGGCCAAACCCAGCGCGGCCAGCCCCACTTCGCCGCTTACCCACAAATCGTCGCCGGCGCGCCCGCCATCGCGGCGCAGGGCCTCGGCGGTGGGCACTTCGCCCCACGCGGTCAGCGCCAACGTGCAGGGCCCGCGCGTGGTGTCACCGCCCACCAGCTCGCAGCCGTGGGCGTCGGCCAGGCGGTGCAAGCCCCGGGCAAACGCCGCCAACCACGCCTCGTTCACCTCGGGCAGCGCCAACGCCAAGGTGTAGCCGCAGGGCCGCGCGCCCATGGCCGCCAGGTCAGACAGGTTCACCGCCAAGGCCTTGTGCCCCAGCCGCTCGGGGTCGGTATCGGGCAAAAAATGCCGCCCCTGCAGCAGCATGTCGCTGGTAATGGCCAGGGCGCGCTGCCCATCAAGCGGCCACAGCGCGGCGTCGTCGCCCACCCCCAGCGCGGCCCGCCGTGGGGCGCGCGCAAAATATTGGGCAATTAAGGCAAATTCGTCCACCGCGCGCGTCAGTGCAGGTCAGCACCCGAGGCGCGGCTGGCGCTGAGCACAAACGGCGGCACCTCCACCTCAAACCGCGTGCCGTCCACGGCCACGCAAAAAAAGTGGCCGCTCATCATGCCGTGTGCGGTGTGCAGTTGGGCGCCGCTGGTGTATTCAAACGATTCACCCGGCTGCAACAGCGGTTGATGCCCCACCACCCCCAGCCCGTCCACGGTTTGCATGCCGCCCTCGGCGTCTTCAATGTCCCAGTGGCGCGACACCAGTTGCGCGGCCACGTCGCCGGTGTTGCGAATGGTGATGGTGTACGAAAACGTGTAGCGCCCTCGGCTGGGCGCCGACTGCTCGGGCAAATAACCCGGCTCAACCTGAACTTGAAAGCGATACTGCGCCATGGGCTGCATGGTACCGCGCGCCAGCCTGCGACAATAGACGGGTATCACCGAAGCAGGGAGCCACCATGAAGCGCCAATACCGCATCGCCCCGTCGATTCTCTCGGCCGACTTTGCCCGTTTGGGACAAGAGGTGGCCGACGTCGTTGCCGCTGGGGCCGATTGGATTCACTTTGACGTCATGGACAACCACTACGTGCCCAACCTGACCTTTGGCCCCATGGTGTGCCAAGCGCTCAAGCCGCACGCGGTGCGTGCCAACGGCCAGGCCGTGCCCATTGACGTGCACCTGATGGTGCAGCCGGTGGATGCGCTGGCGCAGGCGTTTGCCCAGGCTGGGGCCAACCTCATCAGC
>JALRBF010000162.1 GCA_023262365.1 Burkholderiaceae bacterium | reverse complement strand
GATGGCCGGGATGGAAATGAAAAAGGGGACCAACATTTGGACCCCTTCTGTAGTGTGGCGCGGCTGGCAGGATTCGAACCCACGACCCCTTGGTTCGTAGCCAAGTACTCTATCCAACTGAGCTACAGCCGCGCGAGGCCGCAATTTTAGCACTACCGCGCGCACTCGGGCGCGGGCGTGGCAGCGTGTACGCAGCGCGCCAGTTGCGTGCCGGCCAACCACTTGGCAAACGTGGCGGCTCGGCCCTCAAACCCTGGCAGCCACAGCGGGCGCCAGCCCGGTACGCTTTGCCCCGAGACGGTGCCCAGCCAGTTAACCAACCACGCGGCGCGGCCGCTGGCATCGGGCACGGGTAGGCGCTGCGCATTAAAGGTGGCTGGCCACAGGCGCACGGCTTGCAAGTGGCCGGTTTGGGGGTGTAATGCGGCCTCGAGCACGGCGGTGACGTTGGCCAAATTGCGCGCGCTTAAGCCACCGGCGGACACAAAATTGCCCAACGAGTACGCCACCAATTTGCCCTGTATGCACTCCAGCGGGCGCAACACATGCGGGCCGTGCCCCAGCACCAGGTCGGCCCCAGCGGCTACCACGGTTTGGGCAAAGCGGCGGGGGTTGCCACGGTCTTCGCCGGCGTAGGTCTCGTCGCCCCCGGCCAGCACGGCCCCGGCGTCACCCTCCGCGCCGCCGTGAAAGGTAACCACCACCAAGTCGGCGTGGCGTCGCGCCAGGCGCACCATGCGCGCGGCTTGGGTTAACTGGGTAACGTTGTTGTGCCTGCCGTAGGGGCTAAACGCCAGCACCGCCACGCGTTTGCCCGACCACTGCGCCAGGGCAAACTCGCCGGCCAGTCCGGTGGCCACCACCCCGGCGCGGGCCAGGTGCACCATGGTGTCGCTGATGCCGTCGGGGCCGTAGTCGTTGCTGTGGTTGTTGGCCACGCTTACTACGTCAAAGCCCACGCCAGCCAATTGGGCGGCGGCACCGGCCGGAAAGCGAAACGGATACGACTTGCCCGGTATGAAGGGCTTGAGCGATGCCTCGCGCTCGGTGATGGCGCCTTCGAGGTTGGCCAGTGCCAAATCGGCCCCGTGCAAGATGGGCGCAAAGGCGCGCATGGCACCGGCGTTGCCCTCGGCGCGGCCGGACAGCGTAAGGTCGCCCACGGCGGTCACAACAAACGCCTCGCTGGGGGGCGGCACGGGCTGGCTTGCGCAGTTAACCCAAGCGGTGGCCACGGGCTGGGCGTGCAGCGGCGGCAGTGCGGCGGCCAGCGTAAGCGCCAACAGCCGCGCCGCGCCCCACCCAAGGCGGCCAAGGTTAAAAGGCGAGTTTTTCGGCTTCAAGGTAGGCCAAGCTAACGTATTTGCCAATGTTGTTGGCAAAGCCTTGCATGGTGCGGGCGTGCGGGGCCACGCGCGGGTCGGCCAGCACGGCCGCGCGCGCTTGCGCCATGGAGCGGCCTTGCTCCACGGCTTGCAAACAAGGCTGCCAAATGCCTTGCAAAAAGCGTTGGTAGTTGGCCAGCAGGTCGCCGCTGGCGGCGCCGTGCCCAGGCACCCAGCGCTGCTCGCCCGCCGCGGCTTGCAGCTTGGCGTAGGTGGCAAAGGTGCCGGGGTAAGAGCCGTCGTCCATGTTGGCGATGCGGTTGCCCATGGCAATGTCGCCCACGTGCGTGATGCCCTCTTGCACCACTTGTACGCAAAGGTCGGCTGGCGTGTGTGCCACGCCGTAGTGGTGCATCACAAAGGTGTGGTCGCCAATGCTCAGGCGTTGCCCGGGCTGCACCACCCGGTTGGGCGGTACCACCTCGGTGCCCAGGGTGCTTTGGTTGGTCCAGCGCAGCATCATGGCCTGCCAGCGGCTGCCTTCGTCTTGCTTGATGCGCTCAAGGGTTTGCGCCAGGGCGTAAATGGGTAAGTCCGCACCAAAGTGTTTGACCATGGCGTGGTTGCCCAGCCAGTGGTCGCCGTGGTAGTGGCTGTTAAACACCGCCACCACAGGCTGGTCGGTAACCTCGCGCAGCCGGCGCAAGGCCATTTCGCCAATTTGCAGCGAGGCGCCCGAGTCCAGTACCACCACGCCTTGGTTGGTAACCACAAAGGTGACGTTGGCCATGTTGCCCCGGTTGGCTTCGGTGGGAAAGCCGTCGGGGGTGTACACCATCCAGCTGCGCGGGCCGAGTTGGCGCAGCGGCATGTTGGGCGCGGGCGGGCCCAGCACAAAATCTTTGGCTTGCTGCGCCAGCAGCTGCACCGGGGGCGTGGCCATTAGGGCCGTGCCGCCGGCCAGCGCCAGGCCGGCGTGCAGCAGGCCACGGCGCTTCATGGCGCCGCCGGTGGCCCCGCCAGTTGCTGGGCCACGTGTTGCATCAGGCGTCGCGCCAAGTCAATTTTAGGCGCGCGTGGCCACTCGGTGTGGCCTTGGGCGTCCACCAGCAGCAAGGCGTTGTCGTCCGCGCCAAAGGTGCTTGGGCCAATGTTGCCCACCAGCAGCGGCACGTTTTTGCGTGCGCGCTTGGCCTTGGCGTGGCTGAGCAACTGGTGGCTCTCGGCGGCAAAGCCCACGCAATACAGCGCGCCGGTGCGCGCGGCGTCGCTGGCTGCGGCCTCGGCCAATATGTCGGGGTTGGGCACAAATTGCACCGCGGGCATGCGGGCGTTTTGGTCTTTTTTTATTTTGCTCGCGTGGGTGGTCTCGGGGCGCCAGTCGGCCACTGCGGCACAGGCAAACAGCACCTGCGCGTGCGCCAGCAAAGGCTGCACCGCCGCGTGCATGTCGCGCGCGCTGCGCACGTCCACACGCTGCACGCCCCAAGGCGTGGGCTCGGCCACGGGGCCCGTCACCAGCGTCACGCGGGCGCCGGCTTCGCGGGCGGCGCGCGCCAGGGCAAAGCCCATCTTGCCCGAAGATAAGTTGGTGAGGCCGCGCACGGGGTCAAGCGCCTCGTAGGTTGGCCCGGCCGTCACCAGCACGTGGCGCCCGGCCAAGGCCGGGGGGCTTAGGGCCGCACCGATGGCTTGCAGCAAGTCGGGGGGCTCGAGCATGCGGCCGTCGCCAAATTCGCCGCAGGCTTGCTCGCCGTGGCCGACGCCCAGCACGGTGGCGCCATCGGCCATTAATTGGGCCACGTTGCGTTGCGTGGCTGGGTGCTGCCACATTTCGCGGTTCATGGCCGGCGCCAGCAACAGCGGCACCCGCGCCAACGGGCGCGCCAAACACAACAGCGAGAGCAACTCGTCGGCGCGGCCATGCACCAAACGGGCCAAAAAATCGGCGCTGGCCGGGGCCACCACCACCACGTCGCA
>JALRBF010000133.1 GCA_023262365.1 Burkholderiaceae bacterium | reverse complement strand
ACAGCTGATAAGGTTTTGCTGAAAATATTATCAGTTGACGTAAGTCACGGGCGGCTCATCTGTTAATCCGCAGGTCGCAGGTTCGAGCCCTGCTTGGGGAGCCAGTGTTTACAAGGGTTGGGGCCGATTGGCCCCTTTCTTTTTCGCCCCGTTCCGCAAAAAACTTATTTGACGCAGCGGCCGATTCGTTACTAGGGCTTTCTTGCATCAAGAGTGGGCTCCCTCGGTGGGCGCTATCTATTCTGATCAGGTGGCCACCCACAAACAAATCTCCTACCCGCTGCAGGTACCTGCAGGACGGGCGCGGCTAGGCTGCTGCGCGGTTGCCCAATTTGGCCGTGTCGCGCGCAAGTGCCTCGCGGTCCGCTAGTCGTCTGAACACCAGCATAACGGCCGTGCTGGTGAGCACAATAAACAGCGAATACAACAGTGGCACCAACAAGACCTGTTGCTGCAACTCGCCGCTAAAGGTGAGCGTGACAATCAGCGCGGCCAAGGGGCCATTTTGAATGCCCGTCTCTAGGGCAATGGTGCGACTGCGGTTGGCGTCTTGACGTAAGAGGCGGGCCAAGAAAAAGCCCAAGCCCATGCCGATGAGGCCCAGTCCGATGGCGCTGAAGTACACCGGCCATGGCGTGGTGGCAAGTAGCTCATGATTTCGTGGCACCCAAGTGACGATCAGAAAAAGGATGACCACGACCCCAAGCAGCGCGCCAAGAAGCTCGATGGTGGCCCCGATGTTGGGGTTGAACTTGCGAAGGAGCATGCCAATTGCCGTGGGCACCAAAAGCACCACCAGCACCTGCGCCACATTGGCTGGGGGAATACGAAAGTCACCCGATATGCCAGCCTGCCCTGAATAAAACTCCAACAAGAGCGGAACCATGACCAAAGCCACCACGGTGGACACGCTGGTCATCATGATTGAAAGCGCCAGCACGCCCTTGCTGAAGTAAGTGAATATGTTTGACGTGGTTCCCCCCGGCATGCAGGCAATGAGAATAAGACCGACCGCCACCCCCGGGGGAAAACCGAGCGTGACGGCCAGCACAAAACCCACAAAGGGCATGATGCCGTACTGACAAAGCACCCCCACCAGAATTCCCTTGGGTTTTCTAAAGGCAATGAGAAAATCACGGGGCGTTAGCGATGCGCCCATGCCAAGCATGATGACCATCATCATGAGGCCAAGCAGTCGGGTTTCGAGTTCGGTCAACATGGTTTATATGGCCTCTTCGCGTAGGGCACGGCGCAGCACCTTGCCAATGGGAGTTTTGGGCAGTTGGTCTTTCAGAGTGACGGTCTTTGGTACTTTGTAGCTGGCCAGCTGTTGCCGGCAATGCGCCGTAATTTGCTCGCTTGTGGGCGGGGAGGGATGCTCAGGGTTGGCAACCACAAAGGCGCAGACAGCCTCGTCGGTTTTGGCATCGGGCAGGCCAATCACGGCCACTTCAAGCACCGAATCCAGTTGCGCGATCACGTCCTCAACCTCATTGGGGTACACGTTGAATCCAGAGACCAAAATCACGTCTTTTTTACGATCGACGATGCGCAAAAAACCCTGCGCGTCGATGGTTGCCATGTCTCCGGTTGCTAACCACCCTTGCTTTAAAACCCGTGCGGTCTCCTCGGGTTGGTTCCAGTAGCCTTGCATCACTTGTGGGCCCTTGACCCAGAGTTCACCCGCCACGCCCTCGGCCGCGGGCTGCTCGTTTTCGTCCAGCAGGCGCACTTGCGTGGCCGGGGCGGGTACACCAATGCTGCCAAGTTTGGCTTGCTCACTGATGGGGTTGAAACTCACCACCGGTGAGGTCTCCGTCAGCCCATAGCCCTCGCAGATGGGGGTTTGGGTGACCTCCCGCCAGTGTTGGGCAACCGTGGTGTGCAGCGAGGCACCCCCCGCGATGGCAGCCTTGAGGTGCTTGGGTGGATAGGCAAGAAACCACTCCTCATTGAGCAGTCCATTAAACAGGGTATTGACCCCGGTCATCCAGGTGATGGGGTAGTTTTCGACAGCTCGTTGCAGGTTACGAATTGGGCGCGGACTCGGGATGAGAATGTTGCGCGCGCCGATTGACATGAAGCCCAGCAGGTTCGCGGTAAAAGCAAAAATGTGATACAGCGGCAATGCCGTGAGAACGCACTCTTTTTTGGGCTGCATCTGGTCAGCGCCCATGGCAATCATCTGCTGCACGTTACGCAGCAGGTTTTCGTGCGACAGCATGGCCGCTTTGCTCACGCCGGTGGTTCCGCCTGTGTACTGCAAAACCGCCAGATCGCTGGGTTTGAGGTCTTGCCAGAGGCGGTTGGCTGAATCGTTGACGCTCGCGGCAGCACCTTGTCGTAAGGCCTCGCGCAGTCGCACGTGGGGCACGCGAATGGGCGGCAAGACTTGCGTCCACACCTTTTGCACCAGTCGCACCACGGC
Source organism: Burkholderiaceae bacterium (assembly GCA_023262365.1). Classification (GTDB taxonomy): domain Bacteria; phylum Pseudomonadota; class Gammaproteobacteria; order Burkholderiales; family Burkholderiaceae_C; genus RS62. The sequence goes on along the minus strand of JALRBF010000133.1, from coordinate 22,358 downwards.
GTGGGGAACGGCGGGAAAGAACTCGGATACAGCGGCCACGACAACATGTTGGACCTGAGTTTTGGCAAGTATCTCTGGCAGCTTGTCGGCAAACATGTCAACCACAACCAAGGCCTTGACGCCGGCGTCGTTGAACTGATGAATCATCTCAGCGGGCGTGTACAGCGGATTGGTGTTGACCAAAACACAGCCAGCCTTTAACACACCAAACGCGGCCACGGGGTAGCCCAAGGAGTTAGGTAACTGCACCGCCACACGATCGCCGGCCGATAGGTTGAGCACGCGGCGCAGATAAGCCGCAAACGCATCAGACAGCGTGTCTACCTCGTTGAAGCTAAGGCTGCCATTCATGCCATTGGGCACCACACAGGTGAAGGCTTTGGCCTTGGGGTTATCGCGCGCGAAGGCCTGAGATCGCTCGTGTACGAACTCAGCGAGCGACCGATGCTGCAAATCGGGCAGCACGTTGGGAATTTGGTGGACGCGATAGGCGGTTTGCCACAGGGCTGCCCAGTCCGGCGAGGATCCGGTTGTCACGGGAGTCTCCTCTTAATCAGGGTGTAACCATTTGCAATGGCTTGTGATGACGATCGACGCCGCGCAGCGCAGCGCGTGGGGGAATTCTCGCCTCTTCAGGCGCCAATGGCGAGACCCGTGAAAACCCGCGGGTGGGCTTGCGTTACCGCATCAATTGCGGTAAATTCAAACAAACGTATGAATGAACTTACCCAGCGCCGCGCGCCAAAGGCCGCCCACACCCGAGACCGCATTCTGCGGGCCGCTGAGCAGCTTTTTATGACTCACGGGTTTGAGGCCACCTCCATGCGCCAGATTACAGGGCAAGCGCGGGTTAACCTAGCGGCCGTCAACTACCACTTTGGCAGCAAAGAGGCGCTGGTTCAGGAGCTTTTTCACCAGCGCCTAAGCCGGCTCAACCGGGAACGGTTGTTGGCCCTTGAGCGTCTTGAGCGTGCCGCGGCAGGCAAGCCGGTGAAGCCTTCAAAAATTCTTGATGCCTTTTTTGGGACGTTGCTCAGGCTGGGCCAAAACGCCGGCGGTGGGGCCACTTTTCTCAGGCTGCTGGGCCGCACGCTTACCGAGCCCACCGAATTTGCGCGGGCGTTTTTGGCCCACGAGTACGAAGATGTGCTCGACCGCTACAAGCAGGCACTTTTTAAGGCCCTACCCGATGTGCCCAAGCCCGAGATTGTTTGGCGCTTTCATTTCATGCTTGGGGCCACGGCCTACGCCATTGCGGGCACCGACAGCCTGCAACTGCTTGCATCCCAGCAAGACCGGCATGGCCTGTTGGGCAAGGAAGACGCCACGCTGCAGTTTGAGCGACTTTTGCCGCGTCTGATGCACTTCTTAACTGGGGGGCTGCGCGCGCCGCTTCCGGTTTTTGAGCCCGCCGATACCAAGACCGTTAAACGGTCAATGGCCCCCAATTCAGCATAAAAGGATGACGCCATGCCGCTGACCGCCGCACTTTTTCGGGCGTTTCGAAAAGCGCTTCCCAGCATGTCGCAGACGGAGCGTGTGGCCCTTGAGGCCGGCACCGTGTGGATAGAAGCCGATCTTTTTCGGGGCAAACCCAACTTTGCGCGTCTCATGGCGCTACCAAAGCCCACGCTCACGCTCGAGGAGCAGGCTTTTTTGGCGAACGAGGTTGAGCAAGCCTGCGCCATGGTGGATGACTGGCAAATTATTCATCAAACCCATGACATGCCACCCGAGGCTTGGCAGTTCATTAAAGACAAGGGTTTTTTGGGCATGATCATCCCCAAGGCATACGGTGGCCTGGGCTTTTCGGCTTATGGTCACTCAGAAGTCATTGCCAAGCTCTCCACGCGTTCGTCGCCCTTGGCGGTCTCGGTGATGGTACCCAACTCGCTGGGGCCAGCCGAGTTGCTGATGCACTACGGCACCGAGGAACAAAAAAACCGGTACCTACCGCGCTTGGCCAAAGGGCTTGAGATACCGGCCTTTGCGCTCACCAGTCCCTGGGCAGGGTCCGATGCGGCGGCCATTCCCGACAGTGGCGTGGTTTGCAAAGGGCAGTGGCAGGGCCAAGAAGTGGTGGGCATGAAGGTGAGTTGGCACAAACGCTACATCACGCTGGCGCCCGTGTGCACGATGCTCGGCCTGGCCTTTCGGCTTTACGACCCCGACCGTCTGCTGGGCGGGGCGGCTGATTTGGGTATAACTTGTGCGCTCGTGCCGCGCGACCATCCGGGTGTGCAGATTGGCCGCCGCCATATTGCGCTGCACAACTACTTCATGAATGGGCCTACCGAGGGGCACGAGGTTTTTATGCCCCTGGATTTCATCATTGGGGGGCCCAAGATGGCGGGGCAGGGCTGGCGCATGCTGATGGAGTGCCTCTCGGCTGGCCGCGCGATTTCTCTGCCGTCGGCCAACGCCGGGGTCTCGCAGCTCGTGGCTCGTTATGTTGGCGGCTATGCCCGGGTGCGCAGCCAGTTCAACACTCCCATTGCGCGCTTTGAGGGCATTGAAGAGGCCATGGCGCGCATTGCCGGCTACACCTACATGAACGATGCCGTGCGCACGCTCTCGGCCCAGGCCATTGACTTGGGTGAACGCCCTTCGGTGGTCTCGGCCATTGCCAAGTACCACGTGACCGAACGCGCGCGTGCACTGGTCAACGACGGCATGGATATTGTTGGTGGTAAGGGCATCTGCCTGGGCCCGCAAAATATCATGGGCGTGGTGTATCAGCAAATGCCCGTGAGCATCACGGTTGAGGGCGCAAACATTTTGACCCGAAGCCTGATTCTTTTTGGCCAAGGTGCCATTCGCTGTCATCCCTATGTGCTCAAAGAAATGCAGGCCGCACAAGACCCTGACCTTGACCGAGGCCAACGCAACTTTGGCCAGGCTTTCTGGCGGCATGTGGGCTACACCCTTGTCAACGGGGCGCGGGCTACGTGGCATGGCTGGACACGGGGAATTTTTGCCACCGCCAATGCGCCCGTGGCCCCTGTCTTTGCGCCTCAGGTTCGCAGGCTGCACTGGTATGCGGCTGCCTTTGCCTACTTGGCCGACCTGGTCATGCTCAGTCTGGGAGGGAGCCTCAAGCGCAAAGAAAAAATCTCCGCTCGGCTTGGTGATATCTTGTCGCTGCTGTTTGTTGCCAATTGCGTGATCAAAAAATACGAGTCTGAGGGGCGTCGGGCGGACCACGCGGCGGTGGCCCAATGGGCGCTTGAAGACTGCCTGCACAAAACGGGAGCGGCGTTTGGCGGTGTGCTTGCCAACTTCCCCAATCGGCCCCTGGCCTTTGGGCTCAGGCTGGCCTTGTTCCCTTGGGGGCTTGGCCAGCGGCCCCCGTCGGATGCGCTTGGGCGCGACGCGGCCCACAGCCTGACCCAGCCGGGCGAAACCCGCGATGCGTTGACCCGCAGCTGCTTTTTGCCACGCGATGCACAAGAGCCACTGGCTGCGCTTGAGCAGGCTTTGCTGGCCACGATTGCCTGCGAGCTAATGGATGCCAAGATTCGCGCTGCAGAAAAAGCCGGGCGCTTCAAGGGTGTGCCGCGTGGCAATGTGCGCGACCTGCCCGGGCTGGCCCATGCCATGGGCATCGTCTCAGACGAAGAAGCGCAGGCCTTGGCCAGGCGCGATGCAATGCGTGACCGGGTGATTCACGTTGATGACTTTGCGTTTGCGATTCGCGGCCACGGCATCGAATCCCCCACCGACGCCGCCGCAGACAACGAGCGGGTTGGCGCCTTACCAGGCGTTACGCAATCAGGCCAGGCACTGGGTTCAGCCACGCTTTTTGCCGCACCGAGCGACGCGGGTATCCCGCGCAAGGTAGCCTAGCCATGGCAACACCCGCACCGGTTTATGTTGTCGATGGCGCACGCACGCCTTTTCTTAAAGCCCGAGGTGGGCCAGGCAGCCTGAGCGCATCGGACCTTGCCACGCAAGCGGGCCGTGCCTTGCTGATGCGCCAGCCGATCGCACCCGGCCAACTGTCAGAGGTTATTTTGGGCTGTGCCGCCCCGGCACCCGATGAAGTGAACATTGGCCGTGTGGTGGCGCTGCGCATGGGCTGTGGCCACAAGGTGCCGGGCTTTACCGTGATGCGCAATTGCGCCTCGGGGTTGCAGGCCATCGACTCGGCCATGGCGAATATTCAGACTGGCCGATCCGATCTGGTGCTCGCCGGCGGTGTCGATGCCTTATCGCGCACACCTTTGATTTATAACGACACCATGGTACGCTGGTTCGCTACCATGGCAGGCAAAAAAACAGCGGCAGCCAAGCTCGGGCACTTTGTCAAGTTGCCCGCGCGTGCGGCACTGCAGCCCATCATCGCCCTTCTCAAAGGGCTTACCGACCCCGTGGTCGGGCTCTCGATGGGCCAGACCGCTGAGAACCTGGCCTATCGTTTTTGTATTACGCGCCAAGCTATGGATGCCTATGCCAACCGCAGCCATCAACGTGTGGTCCAGGCGCGCGAGATGGGCGTTTTTTCTGACGAAATCGTACCGATCGTCGATGGCCGCGGCACGGTTTACAAAGAAGACGATGGCGTGCGCAGCGATTGCACCGAGGCGGCGCTGGCCAAATTGCGACCGGTGTTTGACAAGCCTTACGGCAACATCACGGCGGGCAACAGCTCACAAGTCACTGATGGCGCGGCGTGGGTCTTGTTGGCCTCTGAGGGGGCGGTGAACAAGTTTGGTCTTGCGCCTATTGGACGCATCGTGGACCTGAATTGGGCTGGTTTGGACCCCGCAGAAATGGGCCTTGGGCCGGTTCACGCCGCAACACCGCTGTTGCAGCGCCATGGCCTCGGGCTCAACGATCTTGATCAATGGGAGATTAACGAGGCATTTGCGGCCCAAGTGCTCGGGTGTCTTAAGGCTTGGCAAGACGACGACTACTGCAGCCAACAACTGGGCCATGCACCCATGGGTAACCTTGAGGATGCACGCCTCAACCCGCACGGCGGCGCAATTGCCATGGGCCATCCGGTGGGTGCCTCAGGCGCCCGCATCGTGCTCCATTTGGCGCGTAGCTTGCAGCGCAAGTCAAGCGTATGTTCCGGCGAGAACGCCGGTGATGCCGGTAAGACACAGAAAACACAAAAGACCATGCGAGGCATGGCCGCCATTTGTATCGGCGGTGGTCTTGGTGGCGCAGCCTTGCTGGAGACGGTGTCATGAACAACGCACCCACGCCACCGCGGCGCGCTCGAAACGATCTCTTGGCAACACCACCTCGGACTGGGCACTCCGCCTCATTTTTGCCTTTGCAGAACTGGACCCTATCAACGGACAGCCAAAACCCCGCGCTTTATTGGGCTACGCTGCACACCGCCGGCTCTGGCGTGAACACCTTATCTGCCGCGGTGCTGAACGAGTTGCGGCAGATTCTCGATTATCTTGATACGGCTCAGCCCGTCGGTCTCATCATTACCTCGGGCAAAGACGGAAGCTTTGTGGCCGGGGCGGACATTGAGGAATTTAAAACTCTCACCACAAGTGAGGAGGCAATTGCGCTGGTGCAGCGGGGTTGGACCTTGTTTAACCGACTGGCAGCCGTGTCCTACCCTACACTTGCACTGGTCAAAGGGGCTTGCCTTGGCGGTGGGCTGGAGCTGTGCCTAGCCTGTCAGTATCGCATTGCAGTGGACACGCCGGATACCCGCCTTGGGCTGCCCGAGGTACTGCTGGGCATCGTACCGGCGTGGGGCGGTATGCGACGGTTACCTCGGCTTGTCGGGCCCCAAGTTGCCTTGGACATGATGCTGACGGGCAAAAGCTTGGATGCGCGGCGTGCCAAAAAAATCGGGATAGTTGATCTGGCAGTGGCTACCCGCGTTATGGTTGACTCTGCCCGAGGGTTGGTGCTGTCGGGTCGGCGCGCTGCCCGTGCTTCAGGCATGAAAGCTCTGATGAACCAGAGGTTTATACGACCGATGGTAGCCCACTTGGCGCGCAAGCAGCTGAGTGGCAAAGTACGGCGAGACCAATATCCGGCGCCTTATGCGCTCATCGATTTTTGGCAAAAGACGGATGGTGATCCTTTAAAGGCTAAGGAGTTACTTGACGGGATCGTTAGGTCACCCACGGCGAGAAACCTCGTGAAGGTATTCTTCCTGCAAGAACGTTTAAAGGCACTCGGTAAGCCGACTGACGAAGGCGCCATGCCGCTTAACCATGTTCACGTGGTGGGTGCGGGCACCATGGGGGGAGATATAGCTGCGTGGTGTGCATTGCGTGGATTAAAAGTCACGCTGCAAGACCAAGGAATCGATCGCCTGCAGCCAGCGCTAGCGCGGGCTGGCGCCTTGTTTGCCAAACGCCTGCGTGATCCATATGCGCGACGTGCGGCGCAAGACCGACTAATTCCCGATCCCTACGGTGCGGGCATTGCCCACGCCGATCTCGTTCTTGAGGCCATAGTTGAAGACCTGTCAGCCAAGCATTCCCTGCTGTGTGATATAGAAAGACGGGCCCGACCCGATGCGATCATCGCCAGCAACACCTCTAGCCTAAGGGTAGAGGAGTTACGCTCGGTAATGCAAAGGCCACAGCGACTGGTGGGCATACATTTTTTTAACCCAGTAGCCTTGATGCCCTTGGTGGAGGTGGTTGAAGCCGAAGGCGTTGATCGCGCAATACTGCAAAGGGCATGGCAGTTTGTTAGGCGTATTGACAAGCTACCCTTGCCGGTCAAGAGTGCCCCTGGTTTTTTGGTCAACGCGGTACTCGCCCCCTATATGCTCGCGGCCATGCGCAAGGTTGATGCGGGTATGTCCCCGCGCGAGATTGACCAGGCCTTACTTGACTTTGGTATGCCCATGGGGCCGCTTACGCTTGCCGATACCGTAGGACTCGACATAGCGTTGGCCGCAGGCCGTTCGCTTGTTGCGGCAGATCCCACTGGGGTTAACCATCGCAGGAACATTCAGGCTGATATCAAGGCCAGCGACGACCGCGCCCATGCTGCCTTGGTTCCCGTGGTGCCACGCTGCCTGCAGTCGCGGGTTGAAGTAGGGCACCTCGGTAAAAAGACCGGCCTAGGCTTTTACACTTGGAAGGATGGTAAGGCGACGGGTCCTGGTATCTTGCCGAGGGTGCACCAACGGCCAGTGTCCGATACGGCGCAAGCCTTGGCGCTTGAATTGGTTGCACCACTCGTCGCTCGCACACAAGAACTTGTTGCCTCGGGGTTGGTGGCTGACGCGGATCTGGCCGATGCGGGGGTGATCTTCGGCGCCGGTTTTGCACCCTTTCGGGGTGGGGCCACTTGGGCTGGTGAGGCGCCACAAGGCTGACTTGACATATGAGCCTGTCCCGTCAGTAGCTCGGCCTGAGTTGTCTTGCAGGGAACTAAGAACCGATGGCCACGCGCACAATGTTTGGGCACGCAAGCTTACTGTTTGGTGCCGGACGCTGATGAACACATCGTGTAGTCCGTTCTTACCGATCGACGGGAAAACGTCCATGCGCGTGCAGAGGTCATAAATCCCGGCAAGGGGTGTTTTGCCTCCAGTACTCGATGCGCATGTTTAGGGTACTCTTCGTCCACTCGGCCATAAGTTGTAGGGCCAGGAAAGATCTGTGCAAGTAGACTGACTTGATAGGCAACTCCGGGAGGGGTTTTTGAGTGACTTCGGTAGGGTAACCGCCAAACCAAGCATGTCGCGTAATCACTTCGCAGGCAGGCGTGCGATAAGGGGAATGCAGGACCGACGAAGCCGTAACGCTTGCCACTGCCAGCGCAATGTTCAGTTAGAACAGGTGCAAATGTTGGCGTATTCCATGAAAGCCAGCCTCAAACACGGCTGCGGCACGCGCATGCGCAACATCAGGGTTATCGGATTGAAACCACGCTTCCCACAACAATTTGCTGCTGCTGTTGGACGCGTGTTCCGCTGGACTCACTTGCATCCTAGCCCGATAGTGTTGGATGAACCCGGCCAGAATTTGTGGGCCGTCAACAATCCGATACTCAAGAACCATGTCTTCGTCGGACAAACCGGTAAGCTGGTGGGTCCACAATCCGCCGGCACCAAAATCGAGCACCCGGAGGCAGCCAATCCGATCGGCAGGCCCCCCCACTATGTGAGAGCCAACAACGCTGGCATGCCATTCGGGCATCGAGTTAAAGTCGCGGATGCAGCCCCATACCCTGGCCGCAGCGGCTGGCAGTATGGTGTGTTGGGCAACGTTGACTTCATGCATTTTGAGTCTAGTCATATACCGCCGGACCACAGTTTTTGGTCGTATTATGTGCGGTCGCCGGTGGCGGTAATCGTTGTGCCGCGCCTTTTTCGATTGCTAACCTCACGGAGCTCCTATGAAGACAAGCATGCAACGTTTGGCCCTTGGTCTTGCCGGGTCGATTTACCTTACGGTGGCGGCCCACGCCGTTGAGCTGCGCTTTAACAACCCATTGCCGGAAACCCGACCTGAGACCAAGGAGCTGACCCGCTTTGCGCAGGATGTGCAAAGGAACAGCGGCGGCGAGGTAACAATTAAGCTTTACAACGGTGGATCGTTGGGCATTAAAGACGCCGATGTGTTGCAAGTACTTCCGCGCGGCGCGGTCGACATGAGTCTTATTTGGGCTAACTACGTTTCGCGGGATGCACCGGCCTTGGGCACGCTGCTGGTTCAGGGCGTAATTGGCACCGTTGACGAACTCAAACGTGCCCTTCCGGTGGTGCGTCAAATTCAAGATGCCGAGCTTAAGGAATGGAATATCACTGCGGTGGGCTACTTGGCTATTCCCATGTTGGAAGCTTCGGTGTTCTGCCGCGATGCACCAGTCAAGACGCTGGCAGAGCTGAAAACCAAGAAACTGCGTGTGTGGGCCAAGGAGCAGGTGGCAGCGTTTCGCCGTTTGGGGGTGGCTGCACAAATCATTGGGCAAGCTGACATGTACGTCGCGCTCAAAACAGGGGTGGTGGATTGCGCGATTTATCCGGCGCTTTACGCCCACACGGTGAACATGCACGAGGTGGCCAAGTATGGTGCCTTCCTCTATCCCATGCCGTCTGCGCCATACGCGTTGGGTGTGGCCACCGACAAATGGAATGCGTTGCCTGATGCGCAGCGTCGAGCGATAACCAAGGCCGCTGAGGACACATGGACGCGCACCAACGAATACACCAATGACCACCGTCGCGAGTTGGCAGCGCGTGAGGCCCTGGAGACCAAGGGGGTGAAGTGGTTAGGCGATTTCCCCGAGGCCGATCGAAAAAAGTTCTTAGATGCCATGTCGTTGACATGGGCGGACCTAAGCCAAGAGGCTGGTGGCCGGGCACCGGCCAATCGGGAGGCAGTGCTCAAAGCCATGGGGCGCTAGGTAATGCGCGGGGTCTTTCTCGCGATTGAAAAACGCCTGGGCCTTGTGGCCCAGGTTTTTTTGGGGCTCTCGGGCTTGGCGCTGACTGCGATTGTGGGCCTCATTGTGGCCAGTGTGGTGATGCGGCGGGTCGTCGGATCGCCATTGTTTTACACCGAGGAAATGGTCGGGCTCTTGCTGTGTGCCGCGCTGTTTTTGGCGCTTCCAATGGTGACAGTTCGAGCGCAGCACGTTCGCGTGACCTTTCTCGCACAAGTCATGGGGAGCGGGGGTCGGAGGGTACTGGTTGCTACAGGCGGTTTGGTTACGCTGATGTTTTGTGTTTGGTATGTGTGGGAAGCGTTGCCTTGGCTTGAGTTTGCCATCCAGCGTGGGATTCGCACTGAAGCCGCCGGCCTGCGCCTTTGGCCATACATGGCGGTGCCGCCGCTATCGGTGGCGTTGTGCGCGCTTTTGGTGCTTGTCCGTCTGGTCAGTGGCAGCGAGGCGGATGCCTTGGTAACGGACGGTAACAACTCGGGGGCTTGATGTTTCTTTCGGCCTTTTCCGCCTTGTTGATCGTGACCGCGCTTACCGCCGCCGCCTTGGGGGCTGCGCTGGGCCTGACGGGTTTTATCCTGTTGCAGGTGTTTGCCAATGGGGCCACGTCAATCGCGGTGAATGCGATTTGGAATGTCTTTAACTCATTCACTTTGAGTGCCATTCCGCTGTTTATTCTGCTGGGCGAAATTTTGCTGCACAGTGGCCTGAGTCAACGCGCTTACACCGCCTTTCGGCCCGCATTCGCGCGGGTGCCAGGTGGTTTGTTACACACCAACATTGCCGTCTGCACATTATTTGGAGCAATCAGCGGCTCCAGCATGTCCACTGCCGCGGCGGTGGGCTCCGTTGCCTATCCTGAGATGGCCAAACGGGGTTATGACAAGGCCACGGTTGTGGGCAGCTTGGCTGGGGGAGGGACTCTTGGGCTACTCATTCCACCGAGTTTGTCATTTTTAATCTATGGTGCGTTAACCGATACCTCGATCGGCAAGTTATTTGTAGCGGGTGTGTTACCTGGTTTGATGGTGGCAGCACTTTTTATGGGCTATCTGCTGGTGCGCTGCCTGCAAAATCCTGGGTTGTATCCCAAAGACGATGAGCGTTTGCCTTGGGGCAAGATTGCTCTTGGCAGTCTGCGCATATGGCCGGTGATTCTGCTGATTTTGGCCATTATGGGAAGCATTGTGCTGGGCTACGCAACCCCAACCGAATCGGCGGGGGTAGGGGTAGTATTCGCCATTGTGATTGCTTTTGTGTGGGGTGAGCTGACGCTACCTAAGTTGCTTGATAGCGTGATGCGCTCTGCGCTCGTCTTTGCCTCGATTGGTTTTGTGGTTTTGGGTGCCACGGTGCTCGCGCAGTCCGCCAGTGTGCTTGGCGTCCCGCAAGCTATTTTGGAGTCGGCCTTATCTACGGGTTTGGGCAAGCACGAAGTGCTGGCAATTGTGGTGCTCGTCTATTTGGTGCTGGGCTGCTTTTTTGATGGGTTATCTTTGATGGTGATGACGCTGCCCTTGGTTTTTCCACTCATGGTTCATTTAGGGTTTGATCCAATATGGCTTGGTGTGGTCATTACACTCCTCATTGAGATTGGTCAAATTACGCCGCCAGTCGGTTTGAATTTATCGGTGCTAACCGTGATGACAAAGGGAGAGATCACTTTGGGGCGCGCTGCAATCGCCGCCATGCCATATTGGGTTATCTTGCTTGTTGCCATCTTGATGCTGACGTTATTCCCCATGATTGCAACTTTCTTGCCTGGGCAGTTGATGTGAAGGAGATTTTTCGCAATGAAAATCAGACCAAAGTCATATGGTCCTCTCAACCTGATTTCGGAGCAGGCGGGCGCTTTAACTTTCTGCACGGAGGGCGGTTACACCGGCATCGGGTCCCGCATACCGGGGCCCGAGGGAGTCGCGCCGTCTGATCTGTTGCTTGCATCACTGGGAAGTTGTATTTTGATTTCCGCCCGAATGGCCGCAGAGGCGATGGGGTTGAATCTGGGCGACGTCAACGCTTCCGTGCGCGCGGATAAGGCGCTGGATTTGCCCCATCGATTTTCTCGCATGACGGTGGAGGTAAGTGGTGCGGCGATTGCGAATTGGTCAATTGATCAACTTGAGGAATGGAAGCGGCGCACCAAATCTTTGTGCACCGTCAGCAACACGTTGAGCGCAGAGGTGTGTCTCATGGTCACAGGGGATTGATGATCGAAACTTATCTGATTACTGGTGCCAATCGCGGGATTGGGTTGGAGATGACACGCGCTGCGTTACGAGCGGGGCATCGAGTCATCGCCGTGTGCCGTAATCCGGCGGGCGCCGCCACGCTGGGGCAGCTTCAGTCGGACCATGGTGTACGCTGTCAAGTTACCGCAGCCGATGTCTGTGATGCAGCAGCATTAGCAGGCATTGCGGCGAACATTGAGGGAGCCGTTGATGTGGTGGTGTGTAACGCAGGCGCAATGAGTGCGCGTGGCGGCATTGATGACTTAGGCAATACGGTCGATGCGATTGCGACCGTTTTGATGACGAATATGGTTGGTCCATTTTTTACAGCTCGGGCGTTCTTGGAGCCATTACGACGCAGCGCCAAGCCTCGGATTGCCATCATTTCGTCGTTGATGGGGAGTCAGCAGCACACCGCTGGTGCAGCGCACTTTTACCGGGCGTCTAAGGCGGGAGCCAACAACCTGATGGTCACGCTGTCAAACGAATTGAAAGTGCAAAACATTGCTGTTGCGGCTTATCACCCCGGTTGGGTGCAGACCGATATGGGCGGTCCTGGTGCAGACTTAACCCCAGCAGAGAGCGCGGTGGCTTTGATGGCGAGGTTTCGGGCGCTTGATTTATCGCAAACAGGAGGTTTTTTTAATTACGACGGCGCACCGCTGCCGTTGTGAATCGCCCATCACCCCAAGTGAATTCCCATTCCAGTCGCGACGCATCAATGCCTGAGTTTGTCGCGCTTATGGCGTTTTTGATGAGCGTGGTGGCGTTTTCGGTGGATGCGGTGCTGCCAGCGTTGCCCAGCATGCAGCAGGCGTTTGCGGTGCGCCAGGCTGCCGACATGCAGTTGGTGGTGTTGGTGTTGTTTGTGTCGTTGTCTTGCGGGCAGTTGGTGTTTGGCCCTGTGTCGGACGCGTGGGGGCGTAAGCGTACGGCGTACGTGGGCTTTGCGATTTTTGTGGTGGGCTCGGTGGTGGCCATGCTGGCAAGCAGCCTCACCATGCTTTTGCTGGGACGGGTTTTGCAGGGGTTTGGTGCGGCAGCACCACGGGTGACTTCGATGTCCATGGTGCGTGATCGCCATGAGGGGAGGGAGTTGGCGCGAATCAACTCGCTGGTGACCACCACTTTTATCGTGGTGCCCATGGTTGCGCCAGTCATGGGCCATTGGTTAACGCTTGGTTTTGGCTGGCAGGGTGTTTTTGGCGCGTATGTGATCTTGGCGGCCGTGGCCGCTTGCTGGCTGCATTGGCGACAAGCAGAGACGCTGCCCGTCGAGCGGCGCAACCCGCTCAAGCCCGTTGCGGTTCTGCGGTCGTACGGGTTTTGCGTTGCAAGGTCTGGAATGTTGCCGTTTGCGCTGGCGCTGGGCCTTAGTTTTGCCCCGCTGTTTGGGTATTTGGGCAACGCGCACATTATTTTTGGCGATATTTATGGGCAGCCCGAATGGTTTCCGTACCTTTTTGGGTCATTGGCCAGTGTGGTGGGGGTGGCCAGTTGGGTTAACGCGCAGCAGGTGATGCGGCACGGCCCGGCGCGTATGGTGCGCCGTGCGCTTAAAGCGCTGGTGGCGTTGTCGTTGGTGTTTGCGGTGCTTAGGCACGGCGGCTGGGTGGCCGATGGCTTGGCCCCAGCTTATGTTTGGATGGCGTTGTCATTTTCTTGCTATGGTTTTTTGTTTGGCAACCTCACGGCACTTGCCCTGCAGCCCATGGGACGCCAGGCTGGGCTGGGGGCGGCCGTGCTCTCGACCCTGAGCAATTTAATTGCAACCACCTTGGGCGGTTGGATTGGCTACTCGCTCATGGGGAGCATTGAGGCGCTGGTGCTTGGCCAGGGCTTTTGTGCGCTGGCCGCGCTGGCCATCGTGGGGCTGGCGCGGCGGCGGGCCCAGCGCCAAACCAATTCCGGCTGAACCGCGTTTGTTGGCCAGCCGGATTAGGGGGTGTGACGCGCATTGGGTCAACGCAGAAAGGCGGCATCACCACCAGGTAGAGGTGCCTTGCCAGTTAAGCAGTGGGGCGGATTTTTTGGTTGTACGATTCGTTTTTGTTCACATGAAGGACCCTGATGAAAGCAATCCAACCCTCGCGTGTGGCGGCCCCCAATGGTCCCTATCACCACGGGCTGCTGCTCGACAAGCCCGGGCAATGGCTACTGATATCGGGCCAGGTGCCATTGGCCGCCGATGGTGCCATTCCTGACGGCATACACGAGCAAACCGAAATGGTTTGGACGCAGATTGAGGCCATACTGGCCGATGCGGGCATGGGGCTGGGTCACCTGGTCAAGATCACATCTTTTTTAACGCGCAGCCAAGACATTGCCGACTACGCGGCAATCAGAAAAAAGCGGCTGGGTGATAACCGACCGACATCGACGCTGCTGGTGGTCTCGGCGCTGGCGAACCCTAAGTTTTTGGTCGAAGTTGAGGGTATGGCGTTTGCGCCTGCGTGAGGGGGAAAACGGGCGCTGGTGCAACCGTTAGCGGGTTATCGGTTCGCTGCAATTGATGCGTGGTTGGTGGCAAGCAGAAAACAATCCGCCTGCACCCGATAAGGGTGACCGTCTGTCACGTCTGTCACGTGTGTCATTTGTGTTTGATTGGAGGTTGGTTTAGGGTAATCCCTATTGCCACTCAATGGCCGTGGACGAATAGTCGGGCCTCCCCATAGCAAAAAAAGAAAGGTCTGCGGATGAAAAATCTCATGCATTCGTCCCGTCGTGAATTAATTTCAGCAGCCGGCGCCATTGGCGGACTGGGTGCACTGCAAGGCATTGGGGCTGTGAGCACCCTAATGTTCTCCGGTAACGTCCAGGCGGCAAGCATGAGCTTGAGCACGCTGCGCTCAACATCAAAATCGTGGCTATGGGCGATTGAGGATTTTGCTGGCGGAAAAGACTTTTTCACCAAAGCTGGCTTGACGGTGGCAAAGGCTGCTACCGAACGCGGTACCAACCACGACGCACTGTTGGGCGGCGCATCGGATGTGTTGCTGGGTGCGCCACAGCAAAACATGCGAGTGCAAATTCTTGGCAAGCCCGTGGTAATCATTGCTGGCATGGTGAATAAGTTTGCAAGTAATGTGGTGATTAAAAAGTCGATTGCTGATCGATTGGGTGTAACGGAGTCCTCACCTATTGAGAAGAAACGTGCTGCGCTTAAAGGCCTAAGAATGGGTACGACTGGGCCCGGAGGAGCGCCAGATCAATTGCTGCGGCATTTTTTAAGGCAAGCAGGATTGGACCCAAACAAAGATGCCAAGCTTGTCCCCATTCGCGGTGGTGCAGCCATGATTGCCGGCATGCAGCAAGATCAGATTGACGGGTTTTGCTTGTCTTCTCCCACGTCTGACTTGGCGGTTGAGAAAGCAGGTGCAACCTACTTGTTCAACATGGCAGTCAATCCGCCAAAAGAGTTTGACGACTACCTTTACATTACGGCTAGCGTGACAGAGGAGACCGCCAAAGCCAAGCCACAAGCGCTGACTGCCTATTGCAAAGGCTTGGCCCTGGCATTGAAAGCGCAAAAAGAAGACCCAGCGTTGTTCAAGCTGTGGGCGCGCTCATGGTTTTCTAATATGGACGATGCGTTGTTTGAAACTGCCTATAGAAACAACAGCGCGATATACATGAGCACGCCGGTACCAAGCCAGCACCACTTTGACGTGAACTTGAAGTTCATGAATCAGTCCTTGATTGACGCCGGCCGGGAACCTGCGCCCAAAGACTACAGCTACGAGAAAGCATTCAATCTGACTTTTGCTAAGCAAGCGCTTGCCTGATGGCAATAAGAGCCAAGGGGCTGCGTAAGAGCTTTGTTAGCAGAGGTGCGCATGTGCTCGCCTTGGACGGCGTCGATTTAGACATCGGCCAAGGCGAGTTTGTTGCGTTACTTGGGCCATCGGGCAGCGGTAAGTCCACTGTCCTTAATTTGATCGCAGGCATTGAGTCTCCAACCGAGGGGCAAATTACCTTTTTTAATCACAATGAAGAAGAGGTGGTGCCTAAGCTTGGCTACATGACTCAGCAAGACAGCTTGTTGCCTTGGAAGACGGCAATACAAAACGTGGCGTTGCTATCCAAGGTAAAAGGCGCCTCTTCGGCAGACGCGGAAGACGCCGCCAAGTGGTGGCTTGGCAAAATGGGGCTCAAGGGTTTTCATTCCCATTACCCGTCGGAACTCTCGGGGGGGATGCGCAAGCGGGTAGCCCTTGCCCAGTTGTTGGCGCATCGGCCCGATGTGCTGCTACTTGATGAGCCCTTCGGTGCACTGGATGCGCAATTGAAACTGGTGATGCAAGACGAGTTGCTGAAAGTTTGGGATGCAGATAAAAAAACAGTACTGTTTGTGACCCATGATTTATCGGAAGCGCTGACGTTGGCTGACCGCGTGATCGTTTTTACCGGTAGGCCCGGCCGCATTAAGCTGGCAATGAGGGTTCCGCTCAGCCGGCCTCGCGATGTATTTAAGGATCGATTCACACCTGAGTTCCAGGCGTGCTATCAGGAGTTATGGGACGCCCTTGACCCCGCACATGCCAATACCGAACCCCTACTTGATTGATTGATGAGTCAGGTAACCCAACACATAGAGGCGGTTGATGCCGATGATTTGGTTAGGTGGCAGGCGATTCGTGCGGCCCGACGGCGTCAAGGCGTGTTTGGATCGCAAATTTTGGTGGGTGTGACATTTTTGTTGTTATGGGAGTGGGTTGCCGGGCCGTATGTTGATCCGTTTTTTGTCAGTGAACCCTCAGCCATATGGGCCAAGCTGGTTCAGTTGGCTGGAAGTGGCGCGTTATTTGACCATCTGAGCATCACGCTGTACGCGACGGTGTTGGGTTTTAGCATTGGTTCGGCTGTGGGGTTTGGTACGGGTTTTTTGTTTGGTCGTGTGCAGCTGGTTGCCGATATTTTTGACCCCTACATTACTGCCATTTACAGCTTGCCTAAAATTGCATTGGCTCCATTATTTATTATGTGGTTTGGTATTGGCATTGAATCAAAAATTGCCATGGCAGCGGTGATTGTCTTTTTTCTGGTGTTTCTCAACACTTATTCCGGCGTGCGTGATGTAAACAGGATTTATGTTGATACGTTCAAAGTTGTGGGAGCAACCGAGTTGCAAATTTTGCGTCATGTGGTTTGGCCGTCGGCAACGACATGGGTATTAACGGGGCTCAAGGTGTCGGTTCCTTACGCGTTGATTGGCACAGTGGTGGGCGAATTCATGTCATCCAATCGAGGCATGGGGTATCTGATTGCTGAGTCGTCGGCTTTGTTTGATACGGCTGGCGTTTTTGCTGGGTTGTTGGTTCTAGGAACGGTGGGTGCCTTTATTAATTCAATGCTCAAGCGAATAGAAAAACGTTTGCTTCGCTGGAAGTAGGTGGATGCCATGATCGATTTGCTGCTAACCAACGGGTTGGTTGTTGATGGAACGGGCCGCCCCCGATTTTTCGGGGCGGTGGGGATTGAGGGCGAAAAAATTGTGTACGTGGGTTCGTCGACACCCGCAGCAAAAAAAGTGGTGGACGTACAAGGGAAGGTGATTGCTCCGGGCTTTGTTGATATTCATACCCATTACGACGCGCAAATTTTGTGGGATCCGATGCTAACCATATCGCCCTGGCATGGGGTGACGACCGCTGTGATGGGGTCGTGCGGGTTTGGTATTGCGCCCACCAAACCTGAGGGGCGTAACAACATCTTACGCACCCTTGAGCGCGTTGAGGCCATGAGCCTGAGCGCACTGCATGCGGGCCTGGGTCAAGATTGGGGCTTTGAGTCCTTCGCTGAGTACCTGAGCTTGATTGAGGCACGCGGCACAGCCATCAATGTGGGGGTCATGATTGGTCACACGCCGGTGCGCTTGTATGTGATGGGCAATGACGCGGTTGAGCGCGAAGCTACCCCTGCAGAAGTTGAGGAAATGGCGCAATTGGTTCGCCAGGGTCTTGAGGCTGGGGCTTTGGCATTTGCGACCTCGGTATCAACGGTGCATTATGGTTTTGATGGGCGACCGGTTCCGAGTCGCTTGGCAAGCAAGGCTGAAATGATTCGTCTCGCGCAAGCGGTCAAAGAGGCTGGTACAGGAATCATCCATTACAACGTGGCTCGCAACGCTGAATTTGATGATTACCTTGCCGTGCAAAAAGCCAGTGGTACAACGGTTTGCTGGACGGCGCTTTTGGCGGGGCAATTGGGGCGCGGCAAGCATCGCGAGGTTTTGGCGCGAAATCGAGCCTTGATTGAGCAGGGATACCCGATTTACCCTCAGGTGGCATGTCGCCCCATCGTGAGTGAGTTTCGCTTTGATAGCCCGGTTATTTTTGATACCTGGAAAATATTTGGGCCGGTTCGAGCGGCGCAATCGCTCGATGAGCTCAAGACAATCTATGCGGATGAAGCGTTCCGCGCGAGCTTTCGCCAAGAGCTAACTGGGCATGGGCGGAACGACGACTTTTTTTCAGGCGGTGCGGGTGAGGGAGAAATGCGTCGTGCCAGTCTTCAGCTGACGGAAATCTCATACATGCCTGGCAACGAAAGCCTGGTCAACAAAAAAGTGTGTGATGTCGCTGCTGAGCGCAACGTGGCATTTGCGGACTGTTTGTTGGACCTGGCCTTGGACTCCAATTTGCAGGCCAGATTTAGAACCCCGCTGGTGAATTTTCAGGAAGATGAGGTTGAAGAAATTATTACCGACCCCATTGCGGTATTGGGACTTGGCGACGGAGGTGCGCACCTATCGCAACTTTGCGACGCTTGCTATGCCACCCATCTCTTGGGATATTGGGTGCGAGAGAAGGGCGCCATGACCCTTGAGCGAGGCGTGCAAATGTTGACAAGCCACCCAGCCGAGATTTTTAAGATTCATCATCGAGGCAAAATTGAACAGGGATATTTTGCCGATTTGGTGGTTTTTGACCCGGATACGGTGGGGGCATCGCCACTTTCTCGGGTCAACGATTTGCCTGCTGGTGCCGACCGCCTCATTTCTCACCCGCTGGGCATCGACTCGGTGTACGTAAACGGGACAAAGCTGCCGCCACCGGGGGCTGAGGTGGGTGACCGTGCGAACTTGACCGGTCACGTGCTTCGGTGGGGTGGCAAGCAGTCTGTATCGCTTCGCTGAGGCCTCAGTTGGGAGGATAGGCGCTGTGGCTGCGTCTCTTTAATCGGGCTCAATCCGTAGCAGGGCGCCATCAGCTGCGTCGGTGATCAGGTACAAATACCCATCGGGGCCTTGACGCACATCGCGAATGCGCCCCACTTGGCCTTGCAGCAAGCGTTCCTCTGCCACGGCGCGTTCGTTTTGCCATTGCAGACGAATCAGTGCTTGCCCTCGCAGCGCGCCCACAAAAAGGTTGCCTTGCCATTGCGGAAAATGCGCACCAGTGTAAAACGCCATGCCCGATGGCGCGACCGAGGGCACCCATACGTGCAGGGGTTGCTCAAGCCCGGGCTTGGCCACGCCCTGGCCAATGGCCGTGCCGGTAAAGTAATTTACGCCGTACGTGATGGTGGGCCAGCCGTAGTTTTTACCGGCGTGAATGATGTTGATCTCGTCGCCGCCCTGGGGCCCATGCTCGTGTGTCCATAGCTCACCCGTTACCGGGTGCAGGGTGGCGCCTTGAATGTTTCGCGAGCCACGCGAAAACGATTCGGCCGGGGCAGCAGAGGAACCCACAAATGGGTTGTCTGTCGGGATGCGCCCGTCGTCGTGTAGGCGTATGACCGAGCCCGCGTGTTGACTGGGGTGTTGGGCGCTATCCCGCTGGCCACGGTCACCAAGGGTTAAAAACACCATGTGGTTGCCGTCAAATACGATGCGTCCCCCGTAGTGCCGAGAACTGTTTAAGGCTGGTTGCATACGAAACACCACCTCAACATTTTGCAGCGCCGCACCATTGAGTTGCGCCCGCGCCAGCACCGTACGTGAGCCCGCTGGCACTTGCTCGGCGTACGAAAAGTAAACCAGTTGGTTGGTGGCGTAATGCGGGTGCACCGCCACATCAAACAGCCCACCTTGGCCGTCCACAGCGATGTTTTGCGGCAGACCAGTTACCGTGGTGGGTTTGGCCTGCAGGCCCTTGGCCACCCGCAGCAGCCGGCCTGGGCGCTCGGTAATCAGTAAGTCGCCATTAGGCAACCACGCCACCGACCATGGCCGGTTGAGGCCCCCGATGAGGCGTTTGACCGTAAACGCCGGGGCTGTCGCCGCTGGCACGGTGATGTCGTTGGCAAAGCTGGGTTGGGCCCGCGCTGGGCCCGCCGCACTCAAGGCCCATGTGCAACCGAGCACAAAGGCGCGCCAAGTGGGTATGCAGGCGCTATGTTTCAAGGCGTGTGGCAGAAATTGATTGGGGTAACCGAGGCGCTACAAGCCGTTGCGCTGCATGAATTCACGCATGCTTTGCAGCAGGGCTTGTCGCCCGGCATCGCTGGCTCCCAGCGATGCTCCCATGGTTTGGCCGTTGGCCCAAGTGGCGCGGCCCAAACGCAGCGGCATGCAAAATCCACAGTGCGCCACTTGTTCGATGTATTCAATTTGCACGACCGAACCTTGGCTGCGTACCGATTCCAGCCACTGTAGGGCCGAAGGCATGGTGCCACTGGGTGCGGTGCGGCTGCAGGTTTGTGATGTGCCGGCAGGTAGACTCGGCGCTTGGATGTTGAAACGGCAGGGTTCAGTTAAGTCCCACCGCATGATTGATGGGTTGGTCGAGCCAAAATCATCGAGCTTGCCAAAAATGGCCAGTAGCGGTACTTCAAGCGTGTTGGGCAAGCCCAGTCCAACCGGGGTTAGGCCCTCGGCAATGGCGCCTTTGACGTGGGCTGGACTCACCACCGCAGCCAAGTTGGCCACCATGGTGGCGCCATTGGATATGCCGTAGAGGTAGATGCGGGAGGCGTCGATGTCGTTGCGTGTGATGGCCCACTGGTAAGCGCCCAGCACGGTGGCCCAAATCATGCGTTGGCGTGACTCGTTGGTGAGTGATCGTGCCCAAAACACCGATTCGCGCGAAGGCAGGCCTTGCATGGTGTAAGCGTCAAAAATTAATGTGGCAAAACCCGCGTTGCCCAGTGCGCGGCTGATGTTGTGCACATCTTTGATTCCGCCCCCGCCGTGCACGGCCAAAACCAGCGGAGCAGGCTGCGCCGAGTTAGGACGCTTGAATTCGACCGAGGAGTGGCAGGGGTCAAATCCGCGCAGTGTGCCGGTTACCGTGTAGTAGCGTGGGCGAATCTCTTTGAGCTCAGCACTGCCTTGGGCCTGAGGCTGGCAATCTGCAGCGGTAAGTTGAGCCCAGCTGGGTAGACTAAGCCCGAGCAAAACACTCACCGTGATATGCAGAATACGCATTTTGATCTCCGTGGCGTGGTTGACCGTTTTTCATAAACCACACGCTGAGTTTATCAACGCTTGCAACTGGTTTGCAGGAATTCGGTTGGCCCAGTCAATGGCCATGACTGTGTAATGTTTTTCTATTAATGAAGATGTGCCGCGGGGGACACAAGCGCCCTTGCGGTCTCATTACGATACGCCCCCATGACCCGTGCCCTATCTGCCCAACCGGAATGTTTTGATGCTGTTGTGATTGGTGCCGGTTTTTCTGGGCTTTACCAGTTGCATCGGTTACGCGACACCTTAAACCTTCGATGCCGATTGCTGGAGGCTGGCGACGGGGTGGGCGGTACCTGGTACTGGAACCGTTATCCCGGTGCGCGTTGCGACACTGAGAGCCATGCGTACATGTTTTACTTTTCACGGGAACTTCTTAACCAGTGGGAGTGGTCGCAGCGTTACCCGCCGCAACCCGAAATTGCACGCTATTTGAACTTTGTGGCCGACCAGCTCAAGCTCAGGTCAGACATCCAACTGGGCACACGCGTACAAGCAGCCACTTACGACGAGGTGAACAACCGCTGGGTGGTGACGACCATGCAGCAGCAAACCTTTGTGTGCACGTACCTGATTACGGCGATTGGATGTCTGTCCTCGGCCAACTTGCCTGATATTGAAGGGCGTGACGATTTTTTGGGTGAGTCGTACCATACCGGTCAGTGGCCGGCTCAGCCGGTTAATTTTCAAGGCAAGCGCGTGGCCGTCATTGGCACGGGTTCAACCGGCATTCAAGTGATTCCGGTGGTGGCTGAGCAGGCAGCCGAGTTAACGGTGTTTCAACGCACCGCCAACTACAGCATTCCAGCGCGTAACCAACCCCTGTCGGCCGAGCAAAAGCAACAACTCAAGGCACAAGCCGATAGGCTGCATCATGTCATGACGCACAACACCAACGGTCACGCGTTTTGGATTGACGACGTGAACGTGTTTGACCTGCCCGAGGCTGAGCGCGAAGCCAAATACCAAGCCGCGTGGGACAAAGGTGGGTTACAGTTTCGGGCCACTTTTAAAGACCTGTTAACCAACAAGGCGGCCAATGACACGGCAGCCGCATTCATCAAAAAACGCATTACGCAGGTGGTGAACGACCCGGGTAAAGCGGCCACGCTTACCGATTTTGACCATCCCTTTGCTGCCAAACGCCCACCGATTGATAGCAATTATTTTGAGACATTTAACCTGCCGCAAGTGAAGCTGGTTAACCTACGGCGCGACCCCATCGAGCGCATCACAGCCGATGGCATTCAAACCGCCTCGCAGCAGCACAAGCTGGACACGATTGTGTACGCCACCGGTTTTGACGCCATGACCGGCGCATTTGACAA
>JALRBF010000129.1 GCA_023262365.1 Burkholderiaceae bacterium | reverse complement strand
GTTGGCCCACATGGGCATAGTGCGCGGCCAACTCGGCCTCTACCATGGGCCAAGCCATCACCGGAAAGCCCGGCACGAAGTGCACCGTGCCCCCTGCTGGTGCGTGGCAGCGAAAGCCTGGAATTTTGTTGTACGGGTTGGCAATGATGTGCGCGCCCACCGGAAACACCCCCATGTTGAGGCGGTGCCGATTGTCCTCACGCTCGGGTTCAAAAGGCACCCCTTGCTCGGCCGCGATGTCGCGCATACGCGCCACAATCAAGTCCTTAGCTTGGGGGTGCAACGCCAAGTCCACGCCCAACGCGGCCGCGGCGCACTGGCGCGTGTGATCGTCTGGCGTGGCGCCGATGCCACCAAACGAAAACATCACCCCTGCGGGCTGAGCAAACGCCCGTCGTAGCGCCGCGGTGATACGCGCCGGGTCGTCGCCCACGTAATAGGCTTCTTCTAGGCTTAGGCCGTGGGCGGCCAGCAGTTCAATGAGTTTGGGCAAGTGCTTGTCGGCACGTTTGCCCGACAAGATTTCGTCACCAACAATCATGGCGGAAAAGGTAATGGCGTGCATGGTCAAGGGTGCGTGTGCGCCGCGGGGGCGTCAGTGATGGGGCAAAACAGATGGTGGTGGCGGCTGGGCCGCCGCCGGCGCGTGGGTTCGGTCGCGCTCATGCTGCAGCGCGGCCAAGGTGTAGTGGGCAAACCAAAGCGAGGCATACGCCAGCACCAGCGTGTACACCCAAATGGCTAAGGGCAAGAGCAGCGGCAAAAGCAACACAAACAAGCCCGCACTGGCCCACAGCACACCGGGCAGCGTACCCAAAACGCCGCTGGCCAAACCCATCAACCACAGCGTGCCACGATGCGCTTGCAGCACCGCGGCGCGCTCTTGCGCGGTGGCGTAATCGGCCAACGCCTCGTAGGCGAACACGCGGTAACTTAGCCAGCCCCAAATCAACGCGGGCAGCAGCACCGCCAGCGGTGGCAGCAACCACAGCGGCAACGTAATCACCAACCAAAACAACGCCATTGCCGTGGACACCGCCGACCACCACAGACTGCCCCACCACCCCGAGCCTTTAAAGCCCTGCAGGTGGGCAAATCGCCGTTGCACCACCTGGCTGACCATGGCCGGCGTCATGGTGGTGGCCACCATCAGCAGTGTCCCCATCACTAACAGTGGCGTGAGCATAAGCAGCAACAAGGTAGGCGCCATGGCCGTGGCCACCAGGGCCATGCCCATGCCGTTGAGCCAGTCCACCGCCTGCCCCGTCCAGCCCACGCCTTGCAAGGTTTGGTCCAGCCAGTGCACCGTATCAGACCAGCCCCACCACGCCCACGCCGAGGCCGCCACCAGTACCACCAGCAGGGGCAACAAGGTAAGCAGCAGCACCCGCGGCATCAACAGGTATAGCAGCGCACGCCACGCCGCATCGACCATGGTCACCATCTTATTCATGGGGCATCGTCGCGGCCACCTCCGCCGGCACGGGGGCCTGCAGCAGGTGCTGCCGGTAGTAGGCCAGCTCGTCAATCGACTCCATCACGTCGGCCAGCGCCGTGTGCGCCTGGCGCTTAACAAACCCGGTCAGCAACTCGGGGCGCCAGCGCCTGGCCAACTCTTTAAGGGTGCTCACATCGAGGTTGCGGTAATGAAAGTAAGCCTCGAGCTGGGGCATGTAACGCACCAAAAACCGCCGGTCTTGCCCAATGGTGTTGCCGCACATGGGCGAGGCACGCTCGGGCACGTATTGGCGCATAAAGTCCAGCAACACGGCCTCGGCTTGGGCCTCGGTGATGGCGCTTTGGCGCACCTTATCCACCAGCCCGCTGCGGGTGTGGGTGCCAGTGTTCCATGCGTCCATGGCGCCGAGCAAGGCGTCGCTTTGGTGCACCACCACCACCGGGCCGGGCACCACCGGCCACAGCTGCGGCCCGGTGACCACCATGGCCACTTCCAGCAGACGCTCGCGCTCGGGGTCTAAGCCACTCATCTCGCAGTCAATCCAAACCAGGTTGTGCGCGTTTTTGGCCAGCGCGGGTGGCTTGGCGGTCGCTTCGTCGTTCATGGCGCCATTGTCGCCCAAGCCATCGGCTTTGTTCGTACACTGTGGGCATGGCCGCTTCATCCCGTCCCCAACCGCTTGGCCCCAAGGCGCTGGCCGCCGCCTTGGCCGAGCACGGCCTAGACGCCGCGGGCTGGCACCTGGACCACGGCGAACTGGTTAAACGGTTTGCTTGGCCCAATTTTTACGCCACCATGGCCTTCGTGAATGCGGTGGCGGCGTACGCGCACCAAGCCGACCACCACCCCACCTTGGTGGTGGCCTACGGCCACTGCGAGGTGCGCTGGAGCACCCACGAGCCGCTGGGCATCACCGAACTCGACCTCGCTGGCGCGCGGGCAACGCAGGCACTTGGCCTGGCTGCATGAGCCTGCCCGGCGCGCCCACGGCCGAGGCAGCCCGTGTGGTGGCCGATTTTGGCCAGCAGCTGATGCTGCAACGCGCCGACGGCACGCGCATTGAGGCCACCGCACGCGGCAAGCGCCGCCTGGCGGTTACCGGGGACTGGGTGGACTGGATACCCACCGGCGACCGGGCCCAGGTCACGCGGGTGTACCCGCGCCACAACGTGCTATGGCGCCAAGACGACACCCGCAGCAAAACCTTTGCCGCCAACGTCTCGCGCGTGGTGGTGGTCGTGGCCGCGCTGCCGCGCCTAAACACCGACTGGCTGGACCGCGCGCTGGTGGCCGCCGCCGCCGCCGGCATCGAGGCCGAGTTGGTCGTTAACAAAAGCGACCTGGCTGCCGAGCACGCCCACACCATGCAGCGCCTGCAACCCTACGCAGCCATGGGGTACGCGCTGTGGCCCATGTCGGTGGCGCAAGGCAGTGGGCTGGCGGCTTGGACGCAGCACGCCCAAGCCCACGTCAGCCTGCTCCTGGGTGCCTCGGGCGTGGGCAAAAGCAGCCTACTCAACCAACTGGTGCCGCAGGCGCAGGCCGTAACCCGCGCGCTGTCGGCCGGTGTGGCCACCGGACGGCACACCACCACGCACACCACCTGGCACTGGTTGGACACAAGCCAACACGGGGCGTTGATCGACTCGCCTGGCTTTCAAAATTTTGGCCTGCATCACGTGGCCCCCGAGGCGCTGGCCAGCCTCATGCCGGATATGGCGGCACACACCGGCGGGTGTCGTTTTTATAACTGCGGCCACACCCACGAGCCCGGCTGCTCGGTGCGCGCCGCGCTGCAACAGGCCAACGCCGGCCTGACACCGGCGCGTTACGCCTCGTATTGCAGCCTACATGAGGCCCTAACCCACGCGCAACAAACCGCGCGCCGCGGCGGTTAGCCCAGCAAGGTCACCAACGCCAGCAGGGCAAGCCAACACACCATGCTGCGCGCCAGCAGCGACTCGGCCTGCATCAGCTGCGCGGCGTGCGCCAACGGGTCGTGCTGCGCGTCGGCCCCCGTGGGCGCCTGCAACGCGCCCGATAATGCCGCGGCCAGCGCCGGGGTGTTGTCGTGGGCCAGATGATCGCGCATGACCTGCCAGCCCGAAACCGCCCCGCCAAAGTGACCCATGGCACCCCACAGCAGCACCGTGACCCGGCTGGGAAGGTAGTCCAGCACGCGCCACGCCTGGCCGGCCACCTCGGCCAAGGCGCTACCGGGCTGGCTAACCGATTGCGCAGCCAAACTGCCCGCCAAACGGTAGGCCACCATCAGCCCCGGCCCCAGCCCCAAGGCCCAACCCAGCACCAGTGCCGTAACAGGCCCCAACGACAACGCGTGCATCGGGGCCGCCGCGTCTAGCCACAACTGGTCAGCGGCCGCGTCTTGTCGACTGGCCCACGCCTCGCGTTGTTGGTGCAGCGCCTCATTGGCGGTTTGCCAGCCCACACAGGCCACCACGCAAAGCCCCAACCAAACAAAAGTCAGCAGGCCATGAATCGAGGCCAGCCACACCGAGATCAAACCCGGCAACACCACCGCCAACGACCACCAGGCCCAGGCCATGGTCCGCGAGCCCGGGTTTTGCTGCCACCACCACGCCGCGCGCGCACGCCACGCACGACGCCACGCCGCGGCGCGGCTTGGAGCGTACGCGTGTTCCACCCACAAACCCAAAGCAAAAGCAAAAAATAACATGGCCCGATGATACCCAGCCCGCCACTAGGCCAGTAAGTAGCGGTACAAATTGCGCAGCATCCCCGCCGTGGCGCCCCAAATAAAGCGCTCCATCGCCCCGTCTTGGTAGGGTATAGACCACCACGCCCGCGGCACCCCCGAGGGCAGTACCGCGTGGCGGTAATGGTGTCTGGGGTTCATCAGGTGCGACATGGGCACCTCAAACACCTCGTCCACCTCGCGTGGGTGCGGCCGCCAGCGGGCCTGTGGCGATACCAAGGCCACCACAGGCGTGACGCGAAAACCCGTTCCCGTGAGGTAAGTCGGCAGCGCCCCCAACACCTCGGCGTGCTTGGGCATCAAACCAATTTCCTCGTTTGCCTCACGCAAGGCCGCAGCCACGGCCGACGCGTCGGTGGCGTCCACCTTGCCGCCGGGCAACGCCACCTGCCCGGCGTGGGTCGCCATGCCCGCTGGACGCTGGGTGAGCACCAGCATCATCTCTTGTCGCGGCACAAGCGCCATGAGCACCGCGGCGTCGCGGGGCGTGGTGCCGGGCTTGAGTAGGGGCTCTTGGCGCGTCTCTGGCTCCCAGTCGGGGGCACGGGCAAAGTGGGCGCGCAGGCCCTGGGCACTTAGGCGCCAAGGGTCCACCATGTGGTGCGGCTCAGCCAACGGCTGGCCCGGGATGTCTTTGGGGTTTGGCACCTACAACCTAAGAAAAAAGCCGCTGAACCAGCGGCTTGTCAGCAACGTGCCTTAGGCGCCGAGCTTTTCTTTGATGCGAGCCGACTTGCCGCTGCGCTGGCGCAAGTAGTACAACTTGGCGCGGCGCACGTCGCCGCGGCGCTTGACTTCAATTTTGGCGATCAATGGGCTGTAGAGCTGAAAGGTTCGCTCCACGCCTTCGCCGCTAGAAATTTTGCGCACGATGAAGCTGCTGTTGATACCGCGGTTACGTCGCGCAATCACCACGCCCTCGTAGGCCTGCACCCGCTTGCGGCTGCCTTCGACCACGTTGACGCTCACCACCACGGTGTCGCCAGGGGCAAAGGTGGGGATGGTTTTCCCCAGGCGCTCCATTTCTTCTTGCTCCAGTTGCTGAATCAGATTCATGTTTTCCTCGTTGCGATCGTGTTTGCGCTACGCAAAAGGCCCCGTGCTCCCTGCCAAGGCAGGCGTTGGCGTTGGGGCGGCCAAACAGAGGATCAACCGCGCATTGTAGCGGATTTGCCCTGCCCGGCGGCCAGTCAGTCGCGGCGTTTGGCGCCCTGCCCGGCGCCCTGCCCGGCGCCGGGCTGTGCGGCTGGCGCCGGCGCAAGCAAGTCGGGGCGCCAGCGCTGGGTCACGGCCACGCGTTGCTCGCGTCGAAAGCGGGCAATGGCCTGGTGGTCGCCACCCAAAAGCACCTCGGGCACGCCTTGCGCGCCCTTGGGGCCGTGCCACACCTCGGGGCGGGTGTAGTGTGGGCAGTCCAGCAGCCCGTCCTGGCTGGGATGAAAGCTGTCCTGGCGCGCACTGTCGGCGTCGCCCAACACGCCGGGTACGCCGCGCGCCACCGCATCAAGCAGTGCCAGCGCGGCAAGCTCGCCACCAGACAGCACAAAGTCACCTAAGCTGATTTGCGCATCCACCAGTTGGTCAATAAAGCGCTGGTCAATGCCCTCGTAGCGGCCGCACACCAAAACTGCGCCCGCGCCCGCTGTCCAGTGTTCAACCACGGCTTGGTCAAGCCGTTGTCCCACGGGTGAAAAACACACCACCGGCGCCCCCGGCAAGGCCGCTTGGCGTCGTGCATGCTGAGCGGCTTGCACCGCCGCCGCCAGCGGCTCGGCTTGCAACACCATGCCGGGGCCGCCGCCAAATGGCCGGTCGTCAACCCGTCGGTAGTTGCCCTGGGCAAAGTCCCGCAGGTTCCACACGTGGATGGGCATCGGGCCATCGGCGGTAAAGGCGCGCCGGGTCACGCCTTGGGTCAACCATGGGTGAATCAGGTCGGGAAACAGGGTGATGACGTCAAAACGCATAACAACCCGCGCTCAGTCGCTGTATTGGGCTTGCCAATCCACCGTCACGGTGCCGGCGGTCAGGTCAACCCGGTCAATGTAGGCGGCAACAAACGGAATCAGGTGCGGCCCGTGCGCCTCATCTTGCACCACCAGCACCGGGGCGGCGCCGGTTTCCATGATGTCGCCCACCACCCCCAAGGGCACGGCCTGTCGGTTGTGCACTTGCAGCCCAATCAAGTCCACCCAGTAGTACTCGTCGCTGCCCGGCTCGGGAAAGGCCGAGCGAGGCAACCAAATGGTCACCCCGCGCAAGCTTTGGGCAGTTTCGCGGTCGCTCACGCCGTCTAGCCGCGCCACCCATTGCGCGCCAGCTGCGCGGCATGTCAGGCAGGCAATTTGTACCGCTCCGTCAAACTGTTCAAACCGTGGGCCGGTGGCCGCCTCTGGCGGGGTGAGCCACCACCGTTTGTGCTCGAGTAAGGCCTCGGGCTGGGCGCTAAAGGCTTTGATTTTGACCTCGCCCCGCACCCCATGCGCGCCCACGATGGCCCCCAGGGCCACCGCATCGGCGGGCAAAACCCCGGCTTGACCAAGGGATGAGGGCGTGGGTGAAGCAACCATAAAAAAACGCGCGGGGCCAGCAACCGGCAGCGCGCGCTGGATGGCAAGGCCCGACTTAGGCGGCGGCCTGCTTCATGAGGCGCGCCACCGTGTCCGAGGGCTGAGCGCCCACGCCCAACCAGTGGCTTAGGCGGTCTTGCTCAAGACGCAGGGTTTCGGCCGCACCCTTGGCCATGGGGTTGTAAAAGCCAATGCGCTCGATAAAGCGCCCGTCACGGCGGCTGCGGCGGTCGGCCACCACGATGGAGTAAAAGGGGCGGGCTTTGGCGCCGCCGCGGGCAAGTCGAATGACAACCATGGGAAATGGTTCCTTGAAGGCTTGTGGTTTGGCAGCACCCAAGACACGTTGTCTGCCACCTGGCAGGCGAGCACCGCGAAACCGCAGATTGTAGCAAACTGCCGTGCCACAATGCCAGCCATGCGCCCACACCCCACACCCGACGCCCCCGCCATCAACAAAACCGTTGCGGTTTGGCTGGCCTTGCTGCTCGGCATGCTTGGGGTGCATCAGTTTTACGTGCGCGGCTGGCGCACGGTATGGGGTTGGCTGCATTGGCCGGTCACGCTGGCCGGCCTGGTGGGGCTGCGCATGGTGCTTACCCTGGGCACAACACACGGACTGATTTGGGTGCTGTTGCCCCTGCTGGGTGTGGCCGTGGCGGTGCCTTGCCTCACGGCCATTGTGTGGGCCCTAAGCAAACCCGAAGACTGGAACCGGCGCTTTAACCCCGCGCGCGCATCAAGCGATAAAGCCGGCGCCACCCACGCGCTCACCGTTTGGGCCGTGGTGCCCGCGCTGCTGGTGGGAGCCGTGGCTTTCACCTCTAGCCTCGTCATCAGCTTTCAGGGCTACTTTGAGGCTCAGGTACAAGCCGCCCGCGCCATCAGCCAATAGGCACGCGGCGCGGTTAAGTCACGTCAAGCAAGCCCAGCCCACGCAGCAACGCAAGCCACAGGCTAAGCGTCACCGCCGAGGCGGCAGTGGACCAGGCCATGGCTGCCGTGACCACGTCGCGTGCCACGCTGTAGCGTTGAGAAAACACAAACGCGTTGGCCCCCACCGGCAAGGCAGCCGTGAGGGTAAGCACCCCCAAGGGTAAGCCTCGCAGCCCCACCAACCAGCCCACCGCCAACACCAACAAAGGGCAAAGCACCAATTTGGTGGCTACCACGCTCAGCGCCAGCGGCGCGCGTCCGCGCACCGACTGATGAAACAAACTGGCTCCCAGCAACACCAAAGCAAACGGGCCAAAAACGCCCCCCAGCCACTGCAGCGGTCTGTCCACCAACTCGGGCAAGCCCAGCCCAGTACTGGCGTAAAGCAGCCCCAACAAAATTGGAATCGGCACCGGGTGCAACAACGCGCTGCGCGCGGCCGCCACCAACGCCGCGCCGCGGCGCCCACCGCTGTTTGCTGCTTGCGCGGCGCGCTCGGTTTCAATGGCCAAGGTGGCCACCGTCAGCAACACCAGTGCCTGGCTGGCGATGATGGTGAGAATCGTCACCAGCGCCGCCGGCCCCAAGGCCAACGTCACCAAGGGCAAGCCAATCATGACCGCATTGGAGAACACCGAGGCAATGCCCAACACCGCGCCTTGCCCACTGCCGCGATGGCGCCACATGGTAAGCCCCATCAAACCCAGCCCCACGCCGTAGTAGGCCACCACCGGGCGCCAGTCCAGTTGCGCCAGGTCCACGCGGCTCATGGCCCGAAACAACAAGGCCGGGCCAAAGACGTAAAACAACAAACGGGTGAGCTCGGGCACAGCTGTGGCCGAAATAAACGCCGTGCGCGCGGCCAACCAGCCCACGGCCACCACCATCACAATGGGGGCAATGGCCAACAGCGGCGAACCGGTGGCGGTCACACCTGCGGCTCGGGTGGCACGGGCCGCGCCAGTGCGCCAAAGTGTTGCACCAGTTTGTCTACCTTGGGCCGCACCACCAAAGCGCAGTACCCGGCGTGAGGGTTTTGCTCAAAGTAGCGTTGGTGATACGCCTCGGCACCGTAGTAGCCCTGCAGCGGGGCCAGCTCGGTCACAATGGGGCGCTGCGCGTACGCCGCCTGCTCCTGCAAGGCCTGTACCCAGCCCCGTATGGGCGCCTCGTCGGCGGGGTCTGTCCAATAAATTGCGCTGCGGTACTGCGTGCCCACGTCGTGCCCCTGGCGGTTGGGCGTGGTGGGGTCGTGCACGGCAAAAAACACCTCCAGCAGCGCCGGTAGCGAAAGCACGGTGGCGTCGTACACCACCCGCACCACCTCGGCGTGGCCGGTGTCACCTTGGCATACCTGCTCGTAGGTGGGGTGCGGCACCTCTCCGTTAGCGTAGCCCGATTCCACGTGCTCCACGCCCTTGACGCGCCACAACACGGCCTCGATGCACCAAAAACATCCACCACCCAGGATGATGGTTTTGCGGTTATCGTTGAGGGTTTGCATCCCTCTATTGTCCACCAAGGAAGACCCTACCCATGAAACCAACCTTTAACTGGCAAGACCCGTTGCTGCTGGCCGATGCACTGACCGACGATGAGCGTGCCGTAGCCGAGGCTGCGCACGCCTACTGCCAAGAAAAGCTGCAGCCACGCGTGCTCATGGCCGCCCGCCACGAAACGTTTGACCGTGAAATCATGAACGAGATGGGCGAATTGGGTCTGCTGGGCTGCACCATCGAAGGCTACGGCTGCGCGGGGTTAAACCACGTCAGCTACGGCTTGGTGGCGCGCGAAGTTGAGCGTGTGGACAGCGGCTACCGCAGCGCCATGAGCGTGCAAAGCTCGCTGGTCATGCACCCCATCCACGCCTACGGCAGTGAAGAGCAGCGTCAGA
>JALRBF010000103.1 GCA_023262365.1 Burkholderiaceae bacterium | reverse complement strand
TGGCTCAAGCAGGTGTTGCAAGGCCAGGGTTTGCGCCTTGGCCCCGAAATGGTGCGTGCACGTTAGCACCAAAAGCGTGCGACCAGGATAAAATGCACTGAATAAGTGCGTATTACGCGTCTGTCTTCCGGGCAAACCCGTGGCATAAAACCTGCTATTTCGCTCGGAACGTTTTTTAGCTGTTAGACCTTTTGGAGAGTGAAATGGCCACTACCGCCGCCGATGTGATGGGCATGCTCAAGGAGCACGACGTCAAGTTTGTTGATTTTCGCTTTGCCGACACGCGCGGCAAAGAGCAGCACGTGACGGTGCCGATTTCGGCGTTTGACGAAGACAAGTTCAACGACGGCCACGCGTTCGATGGCTCGTCGATTGCCGGCTGGAAAGGCATTGAGGCCTCGGACATGTTGCTCATGCCCGACCCCAACACGGCCAACATTGACCCGTTTTTTGAAGAGTCCACGTTGTACATGCAGTGCGACGTGGTGGAACCCGGCGACGGCAAGGCCTACGACCGCGACCCGCGTTCGGTGGCCAAGCGTGCCGAGGCCTACCTAAAGGCCTCTGGCTTGGGCGATACCGCCTACTTTGGCCCGGAGCCCGAGTTTTTTGTGTTTGACAGCGTGCGCTGGGAAAACACCATGGGCGGCAGCTTTTACAAAATCGACTCGGACGAAGCACCCTGGTCAACCGGTGCGTCCATGGAAGGCGGCAACCACGCCCACCGTCCCACCGTCAAGGGCGGCTACTTTCCGGTGCCGCCGGTAGACAGCATGCAAGACATGCGTGCCGAGATGGCCCTGGTGCTCGAGCGCCTTGGTATTCCGGTTGAGGTGTTTCACCACGAGGTGGCGGGGGCAGGCCAAAACGAAATCGGCACCAAGTTCTCCACCCTGGTGCAGCGTGCCGACTGGACGCAAAACCTGAAGTACGTGGTGTGGAACGTAGCCCACATGTACGGCAAAACGGCCACCTTTATGCCCAAACCTGTGGTGGGCGACAACGGCTCGGGCATGCACGTGCACCAGTCGGTATGGAAGGACGGCAAAAACCTGTTTGCGGGTAACGGCTACGCTGGCCTCAGCGACTTTGCGCTGTACTACATCGGCGGCATCATCAAGCACGCGCGCGCGCTCAACGCCATCACCAACCCCACCACCAACAGTTACAAGCGCCTGGTGCCGGGCTTTGAAGCGCCGGTGAAGTTGGCTTACTCCAGCCGCAACCGCTCGGCCTCGATTCGTATTCCGCACGTGGCATCGGACAAGGCGCGCCGCATCGAAGCCCGCTTTCCTGACCCCATGGCCAACCCTTACTTGGCGTTTGCCGCGCTGCTCATGGCCGGTTTGGACGGGGTGGAGAACAAAATTCACCCGGGTGAGGCAGCCACCAAAGACTTGTACCACCTGCCGCCCGAAGAGGACGCGCTGGTGCCCACCGTGTGCCACAGCTTGGACCAGGCGCTTGAGCACCTGGACGGCGACCGCGCCTTTTTGACCAAGGGCGGGGTGTTCTCGGACAGCATGATCGATGCGTACATCGACCTCAAGATGCAGGAAGTCACGCGTTTTCGCATGGCCACGCATCCGGTTGAGTTTGACATGTACTACAGCCTGTAAATCATGCCTTAGGCGCAGCAAGCAAGGGGCGGCGCTGACCGCCCCTTGTTGTTTGCCTCATGAGCGTTGTGACTCCTCCCTTTGCTCCAATCGATGCCAGTGCGCCCCCGGTGCAGCCGCCGGCGGGCTGGTCGGCGGCCTACGATGCGTTGACCACTGGCTTGGTTTTGCTTGACGCCCAGGCCCGCGTGCTGGCCATGAACGGTGCGGCGCAAGACTTGTGGTCGGTGTCGCAAAAGACGGTGCTGGGCCAGCCCATTACCGAGCTGTTTGAATCCTCTGAAGCCATGCAACGCGCCTTGCAAGGCGCACGTGACCATGACTTTACGGCGCTGCGTTTTGAGGCGGTGGCGCGGCAAGCCGGTGCGTTGGTGCCGGTGCACGTGGTAGTCAATGAGGCACGGCCCGACGCCAAGGTGCTGGTGGAAGTGCTGACGCTGGCGCAACAGTCGCGCCAGGAGCGCGACGCGCATTGGCAGCAGCAGGCTCAGGCCAACAAAGAATTGATACGCAACCTGGCCCATGAAATTAAAAACCCGCTGGGCGGTATTCGCGGCGCCGCGCAGTTGCTGCAAATGGAGTTGGTGGCGCGTGAGTTGGTGGACTACACCAACGTGATCATTCACGAAGCCGACCGGCTGCAAAGTTTGGTGGACAAACTGCTGGCGCCGCATCGGCACGCGCACGCGCGCGCTGCCGTGAACATTCATGAGGTGTGTGAGCGCGTGCGCTCGCTGGTGCTGGCGGAGTTTTTGGGTGGTTTGCGGGTGCAGCGTGACTACGACACCTCACTGCCCGAGTTGCATGCCGACAAGCAGCAGTTGATTCAAGCGGTGCTAAACGTAGCCCAAAACGCCGCGCAGGCGTTGGTGGCCGAGCGCGCCAACGGCACAGCCTGTATTGTGCTTAGAACCCGGGTGGCAAGGCAGTTAACGTTTGCGGGCAAACGCCACAAATTGGCGGTGGAGCTGCACATTGAAGACAACGGCCCCGGCATTGCCCCCCACATCAGGGGGCGGGAGTTTGCGCCTTTGGTCTCGGGGCGCGAAGGCGGCACAGGCTTGGGTTTGACGCTGGCGCAAACCTTTGTGCAGCAGCATCAAGGCGTGATGACGTGCGAGAGCGTGCCAGGGCGCACCGTGTTTAAGCTGGTGCTGCCGCTGCTGGCGGCAAACGACAACTGAGAACGGACGGGGACACACCATGCAGCCGATTTGGATTGTTGACGACGATCAGTCGATTCGTTTTGTGCTCGAGCGCGCGCTGCAGCGCGAGGCCTTGCCCACACAAAGTTTTACGCATGCGGCGCAGGCGCTTGCGGCGTTGCGACAAGTAGCCCCGGGGCAGCAGCCGGCCGTGTTGGTCAGTGACATTCGCATGCCAGGCCAGTCGGGGCTGGAGCTGCTGCGCGATATCAAGCAGATCGCGCCGCAGTTGCCGGTGATCATCATGACCGCGTACTCTGACCTGGATAGCGCGGTGAGCTCGTTTCAGCGTGGCGCCTTTGAGTACCTGGCCAAGCCTTTTGATGTGCCCAAGGCCATTGAGCTGATTCGGCGCGCCATGGCCGATAACCCCACCGGCACCGAGGCCGAGGCTAGCCCCGCGCCAAGCGAGGAAATGCTGGGGCAAGCTCCGGCCATGCAAGAGCTGTTCCGCGCCATTGGGCGCTTAAGTCAAAGCCATGTCACGGTGCTGGTTACGGGTGAATCGGGCAGCGGCAAAGAGCTGGTGGCGCACGCCCTGCACAAGCATTCGCCGCGGGCCCAGGGGCCGTTTGTGGCCATTAACACGGCGGCCATTCCCAAAGATTTGCTCGAGTCTGAATTGTTTGGTCACGAGCGTGGCGCCTTTACCGGGGCGCAGGCGGCAAGGCAAGGCCGCTTTGAGCAAGCCGATGGCGGCACCTTGTTTTTGGATGAAATCGGCGACATGCCGTTTGATTTACAAACGCGTTTGTTGCGTGTGCTGAGCGATGGGCATTTTTATCGGGTGGGGGGGCACACAGCGATTCGGGCCAACGTGCGTGTAATTGCCGCTACGCACCAAGATTTGGACAAGCGCGTGGCCGATGG
>JALRBF010000024.1 GCA_023262365.1 Burkholderiaceae bacterium | reverse complement strand
CGCACCAGGCAAAAAATCCAGTCGCCGTATTGGCCCAGCGTGGTCCAGGTTTTTTGGCCGTTCACCACGTAGTGGTCGCCGTCGCGCTCGGCGCGGGTTTTAAGCGACGCCAAATCCGAGCCCGAGCCCGGCTCGCTGTAGCCCTGGCTCCACCACACCTCACCGCTGGCAATGCCGGGCAAAAAGCGCCTGTGCTGCGCCTCGTTGCCAAAAGCCATAATCACGGGCGCCACCATCACCGGGCCAAACGGCACAATGCGCGGGGCGCCGGCCAGCGAGCATTCTTCTTCAAACAAGTGTTTTTGAATGGCGTTCCAGCCCGGCCCACCAAAGGCCTCGGGCCAGCCGTAACCCAGCCAGCCCTTGCGGCCCAAAATTTTGGCCCAGGTTTGCATGTCTCCGCGCGTCAAGCGCTGCGCCTGATGCACCTTGTGGGCAATGTCTTGCGGCAGGTTGGCTTGCACCCACGCGCGCACTTCGGCGCGAAACGCTTCTTCTTCAGCGGTAAATGCCAAATCCATAACTTTCCTCTGCGGTCTGTTTGCGTTGCTCGCGCCCATTATCCATAGGGCGCTGGCACTACACTGACGCCCATGGCTCAAACCCAGCACTTGGTGGTGCTCATCAGCGGACGCGGCTCCAACATGGAGGCCTTACTGCAGGCTGCGCGGCAGCGCCAGTGGGCCGCGCGTTGGGGGGCGCAGGTGGTGGCCGTCATCAGCAACCAACCCCAGGCGGCGGGCTTGCACGTGGCGGCCCAGCACGGCGTGGCCACGCAGGTGGTTGACCACCGGGCGTTTGCGTCGCGCCAAGCGTTTGACGCGGCCTTGGCCCAGGCCATTGACGCGTACCAACCCACGTTGGTGTTGCTCGCTGGGTTCATGCGCGTGCTTGGGCCAGCGTTTGTGGCGCACTACCAGGGCCGTTTGCTTAACATTCACCCCAGTTTGCTGCCCGCTTTTGCTGGCCTAAACACCCACCAGCGCGCGCTTGACGCCGGCTGCCAAGTGGCCGGGGCCAGCGTGCATTGGGTAGACGAAGGCCTAGACAGCGGCGCCATCGTGGCCCAAGCGGTGGTGCCGGTGTTACCCGCAGACGACGCGCACACACTGGGCCAGCGCGTGCTGGCCGCCGAGCATCGTTTGTACCCCCGCGCCGTGGAGCGTGTGTTAGTCGCTGGCTTGTAGGCTCAGCCCGGCGTGCTCGCGCATGGTGTGAAAGCGAATCTTGGGCCAGTTGCCCTCAATGGCGCGTAGCGTGGCGGCGTGATCCACCAGCAGGGTAGGGGCGTCCACCGCGTCCAGCGCCATGCGGTGCTGGTTGGCCTGAATAAAGCGTTGCAATTCGGCGTTGCCGCCGTCTTCGTTGGCGCAGGTCACCCAGCGCGCCAGCGTGTACGGGCAGCCCAAAATACGCGCCTTTACGCCGTACTCGGTCTCAAGTCGGTGCGCCACCACCTCAAACTGCAGCGCGCCCACCGCGCCCAACATCAGCACGCTGCCGGCAATTGGCCGAAACACCTGAATCGCGCCTTCTTCGCCCAGTTGGGTAAGCCCGGCGCGCAGTTGTTTGACGCGCAGGGGGTCGGCCACCTCCACGGTGCGCAGCATTTCGGGGGCAAAAAACGGCAACCCCGTGTACTGCAGCGCCTCGCCCTCAGTTAGCGTGTCACCCAGCTGCAGCAAGCCGTGGTTGGGTATGCCAATGATGTCCCCGGCAAAGGCCTCGTCCAGCAGTTCGCGCCGCTGGCTTAAAAAGTTCACCACCGTGTTGGGCTTAATGTCTTTGCCGGTGCGCACCACGCGCAGCTTCATGCCGCGTGCAAAGCGCCCGCTGGCCACGCGCACAAAGGCAATGCGGTCGCGGTGTGCGGGGTCCATGTTGGCTTGTATTTTGAACACCACGCCCGAAAACTTGGCCTCGTCTGGGCGCACCTCGCGCTGCAGCGCCTGCCGTGCGCTGGGCGGCGGGGCCAGCTCCACCAGCGCGTCCAGCGCCTCTTGCACACCAAAGTTGTTCACCGCCGAGCCAAAAAACATGGGCGTTTGTTGCCCTTGCAAAAACGCCTGCAAGTCAAACGCCGGCGTGGCCTCGTCAATCAACGCCAACTCGCCCATGGCCTCGGCGTAGGCCGAGCCAAAGCGGGCGTGGCAGGCCGGGTTATCGCCTCCGCTCAATATTTCTTCGGCACCGCCGCGGCGGTCTTCTCCGGCCTCAAACACCCGCATGGTTTGGCCGCGCCGGTTGTACACGCCACCAAAACGCTTGCCCATGCCCACCGGCCAGGTAAACGGCACCACCGCCATGCCCAGCTCGCGCTCAATCTCGTCAAGCAAATCCAGCGGCGGCTGCACCTCGCGGTCCATCTTGTTCACAAACGTCAAAATCGGCGTGTTGCGCGCGCGGCACACCTGCAGCAAGCGGCGCGTTTGCGGCTCCACGCCGTTGGCCGCGTCAATCACCATCAGCGCGGCGTCCACCGCCGTGAGCACGCGGTAGGTGTCCTCCGAAAAATCCTGGTGTCCCGGGGTATCAAGCAAATTCACCACGCAGTCGCGGTATTCCATTTGCATCACCGACGAGGCCACCGAAATCCCGCGCTGCTTTTCAATCTCCATCCAGTCGCTGGTGGCGTGGGCCGCCGCCTTGCGGGCCTTGACGGACCCGGCCTGGCGTATGGCTCCGCCGTAGAGCAGCAGTTTTTCGGTCAGCGTCGTCTTGCCGGCGTCGGGGTGGCTGATGATGGCA
>JALRBF010000012.1 GCA_023262365.1 Burkholderiaceae bacterium | reverse complement strand
TCAACCCTGGGCGCGACCGGGTGAGCGTGGAGGTAACCAACTCGGCCCAGCGCCCCATACAAGTTGGCTCGCACTACCACTTTGCCGAGACCAACGCGGCCTTGCTGTTTGACCGCCACGCCGCGCACGGCATGCGGCTGGACATTGCCTCGGGCACGGCGATTCGCTTTGAACCCGGACAAACCCGCGTGGTGCAACTGGTGGCCTTGGCCGGTGCACGTGTGGTGTACGGGCTGCGCGGCCTAACCCAAGGAGCGCTGTGACATGACCGAGATGGCACGCCAGGCCTACGCCGACATGTACGGCCCCACCGTGGGCGACCGCATGCGCTTGGCCGACACCGAACTGGTGATTGAGATTGAACAAGACTACACCCTGCGCGCGGGGGGATACGGCGAAGAGGTGAAGTTTGGCGGCGGCAAAACCATACGCGACGGCATGGGCCAAAGCCAGCGCAGCCGCGCCCAGGGCGCACTGGATACGGTGATCACCAACGCCGTGGTGGTTGACCACTGGGGCATTGTTAAAGCCGATATTGGGCTGCGCGATGGGCGCATTGTGGGCTTGGGTAAAGCCGGCAACCCAGACATTCAACCCGGCGTGGACTTGGTGATTGGCCCTGGCACCGAGGTGATTGCCGGCGAGGGCCACATTCTCACCGCGGGCGGGTTTGACAGCCACATCCACTTTATTTGCCCGCAGCAAATCGACGAAGCCTTGATGTCGGGCATCACCTCCATGACTGGCGGCGGCACCGGCCCCGCCACCGGCACCAACGCCACCACTTGCACCCCCGGGCCGTGGCATTTGGCGCGCATGCTCGAGGCGGCCGAGGCGTTTCCCATGAACCTGGGTTTTTTGGGCAAGGGCAACACCAGCCAGCCCGAGGGGGCCATGGAGCAGATTGAGGCCGGCGCCATTGGCCTTAAGCTGCACGAAGACTGGGGCTCCACCCCCGCGGCGATTGACAACTGCCTCAACGTGGCCGAGCAAACCGACACCCAAGTGGCGATTCACACCGACACGCTGAACGAATCGGGGTTTGTTGAGGACTCGATTGACGCCTTCAAGGGCCGCACCATTCACACGTTTCACTGCGAAGGTGCCGGTGGCGGGCACGCACCCGACATTTTGAAAGTGGTGGGCCAAGCCAACGTGTTGCCCTCATCGACCAACCCCACGCGGCCGTACACGGTTAACACCCTAGACGAGCACGTGGACATGCTGATGGTGTGCCACCACTTGGATGCGTCGATTCCCGAAGATTTGGCGTTTGCCGAGAGCCGTATTCGCAAAGAAACCATTGCCGCCGAAGACATCTTGCACGACCTGGGTGCCATCAGCATCTTTAGCTCGGACAGCCAGGCCATGGGGCGCGTGGGCGAGAACGTGATGCGCTGCTGGCAAACCGCGCACAAAATGAAGGTGCAGCGCGGCAGCTTGCCCGAAGACCCCGCGCGGCACGACAATTTTCGCGTGCGCCGCTACGTGGCCAAGTACACCATTAACCCGGCCATCGCCCACGGCGTGGCGCACCAGGTGGGCTCGGTTGAGCCCGGTAAGTGGGCCGACTTGGTGCTGTGGCGCCCGGCATTTTTTGGCGTC
The DNA here is from genome assembly GCA_023262365.1 of Burkholderiaceae bacterium. Classification (GTDB taxonomy): domain Bacteria; phylum Pseudomonadota; class Gammaproteobacteria; order Burkholderiales; family Burkholderiaceae_C; genus RS62. The sequence goes on along the minus strand of JALRBF010000012.1, from coordinate 2,069 downwards.
AAGCCCAGCCTCATCATCAAAGGGGGGATGATTGCCGCCTCGCTCATGGGCGACCCCAACGCGTCCATTCCCACCCCGCAGCCGGTGCACTTGCGCCCCATGTTTGGCGCCTACGGCAAAGCCATGGCCCGCACCAACCTTACCTTTGTTTCGCAGGCGGCAATGGCCCGCGGTATTGGCGAGCAACTGGGGCTGCAGCGGCAACTGGTGGCCGTGCAAGGCTGCCGCACCATCGGCAAGCGCGACATGGTGCTTAACGACTACGCGCCGCACATGGAGATTAACCCCCAAACCTACGAGGTTCGCGCCGACGGCGTGCTGCTGACGTGTGAGCCACTGGCCCACCTGCCCATGGCGCAGCGCTACTTTTTGTTTTAGCTGATGCGAACCTTTACCCGCTTGCTGCCGCAAGGCGCGGGGCTAGCCCCAGCGCTGCGTCGCCGCGCCCCCAGCTTGGCGCTGGACTGGGACGCGCGCCAAAAAAGCCGTTTGCACGCCGAGTTGGCGGGTGAATCGGTGGCGTTGGTGCTGCCACGCGGGCGCGTGATGCGTGGCGGCGACGTGCTGGTCGACGAGGGCGGCGGGCTGCTTTGCATCGCGGCGGCCATGCAACCACTGCTGCGCGTGACGCCCTGCCCCACCCACGGCAGCGCGCTCGATTTGCTGCGCGCGGCGTACCACTTGGGTAACCGCCACGTGGTGCTGGAGGTAACGCCCGAGCATTTGCAGCTCGAGCCCGATCACGTCTTGGCCGATATGCTGCGTGCCATGCGCCTGATGGTGCACGAGGTGCGGGCCGCGTTTGAACCCGAAGCCGGCGCTTACGCCTCACACGGGCACGCCATCGGTCACACGCATGAGCACCCGCGTCATGACCACCCCCACTGAAGCACTGCTGCACACGCTGTGGCTGGCCTCGCCGGCGTTGCCCGTGGGCGGGTTTTCGTACTCTGAGGGGCTGGAGGCGGCACTTGAAGCCGGCGACATTCACCACGAGGCCAGCGCCGCGCAATGGCTGCACAGCCAGGCGCAGCTGTCGCTGGCGCGATGTGATTTGCCCGCCTTGCTGGCCAGTCACGCGGCATGGTGCATGCCAAGTGACGACGCGTTGCGCGACATCAATCAATGGCTGCAAGCCACGCGCGAGAGCGCCGAGCTGCGCTTGCAAACCAACCAAATGGGGCGCTCGCTGCTGGCCTGGGCTACGCACTTGCTACCGGCACACAACATAGCGCGCTGGCACGCGCTCGCGCTGGACCCACCCGCTTACCCGTTGGCCTACGGCTGCGTGGCCGCCGCACGCGGCTGCCCCGCACACCATGCGGCCACGGCCTACGCCTTTGCCTGGGCCGAAAACCTGGTGCAAGCGCTGGTTAAGGGCATGCCGCTTGGCCAAAGCCAAGGGCAGCGCTTGCTGCAAGGCCTGCTGCCCGTGCTGCAACAAGCACTGGCGCAAGCCCCGGCGCGCGCAGCGCAGCGCCAGCGGTGGCAAAGCTTTAGCCCCATGCTGGCCATTCGCAGCGCGCAGCATGAGCACCAATACGCCCGACTGTTTCGATCGTAGGAGCCCCCGCATGACACCCCACCCCACCCCATCTGGCCCAGCCGCCCGCACCAAACCCCTGCCGCCACTGCGCGTGGGGGTAGGCGGGCCGGTGGGTTCAGGCAAAACCACGCTGCTCGAAATGCTGTGCAAAACCATGCGCAACCGCTACGACCTGGTGGCCATTACCAACGACATTTACACCAAAGAAGACCAACGACTGCTGACTGAGAGCGGCGCGCTGCCGCCCGAGCGCATCATGGGGGTAGAGACTGGCGGCTGCCCGCACACCGCGATTCGTGAAGACGCCTCTATTAACCTTGAGGCCATTGACCGCATGCTCGAGCGCTTTCCCAACGCCGACGTGGTGTTTGTGGAAAGCGGTGGCGACAACCTGGCCGCAACCTTTAGCCCAGAACTCAGCGACCTCACCATTTACGTCATCGACGTGGCCGCCGGCGAAAAAATTCCACGCAAAGGCGGCCCTGGCATCACCAAAAGCGATTTGTTCATCATCAACAAAACT
>JALRBF010000288.1 GCA_023262365.1 Burkholderiaceae bacterium | reverse complement strand
ACCCGCCGCATCAAGCCCAACGTGGTGCTTGAGGCAATCGACTCGGACGTGCTTCAAACTTACGTCGAACTGGGCCTGGGGGTGGGCATCGTGGCCGAAATGGCCACCCAGCCCGCCGCCCTCAGCCCTGACCTGCTGGCGTTACCAGTCGGACACCTGTTCGGACGCAACGTGGCCCGGGTGGCCTTCAAACGCGGCGCCTACCTGCGCCACTACGTGTTGCGTCTGGCCGAGGGCATCAGCGACCGGCTTAACACCACCCTCATCCTCAAGGCCCTGCAGGGTCAGGGCGAGCACTTCGACCTGTAGGCCTGTGCCGCCGTAGGCCCTATCATGAGAGCCTGCTGCCCTTTTACCCTTGTTCGCGCATCGCCCAAGCCATGTCGTCTGTTTTTAACTTTACCTTTGTCCCTTGGTTTCGCTCGGTGGCGCCCTACATTCACATGCACCGAGGCAAAACCCTGGTCGTGGGGGTGGCGGGCGAGGCCATTGCCCACGGCAAACTGCCAGCCTTGGCACAAGACCTTGCCTTGCTGCAAAGCATGGGGCTGCGCATCGTGTTGGTGTATGGCTTTCGCCCGCAAGTCAGCGAGCAATTGCAAACCAAAGGGCACGAATCCAAGTTCTCACACGGCATGCGCATCACCGACTCGGTGACGCTGGACTGCGCCCAAGAAGCCGCTGGCCAGCTGCGCTACGAAATTGAAGCCGCGTTCAGCCAAGCCCTGCCCAACACCCCGATGGCTGGCGCCACGGTACGGGTGCTCTCGGGCAACTTCATCACCGCCTCACCGGTGGGTTTGCTCGACGGGGTTGACTTCATGCACTCGGGGCTGGTGCGCAAGGTCGACAGCGTGGGCATTACCCGCGCGCTGGACATGGGCGCGTTGGTGCTGATTTCACCCTTTGGCTTTTCACCCACCGGCGAGGCCTTTAACCTCACCATGGAAGACGTGGCGGTCTCCACTGCGGTGGCGCTGCAAGCCAACAAGCTGATGTTTCTGACGGAAATCCCGGGCATTACCAGCAACCCCGAACAGGTTGACGCCCCAATTGCTACCGAGCTTGCCTTAACCCAAGCCAGGCGCCTGCTCGAGGCCATGCCGGTGCCGCAAGCACCGTCAGACGCGGCGTTTTATTTGCGCCACTGCATACGCGCATGCGAGGCGGGTGTAGAGCGCAGCCATATTTTGCCCTTTGCGGTGGACGGCGCACCACTGCTGGAAATTTACACACACGACGGCATTGGCACCATGGTGGTAGACGAAAAACTCGAGCACATGCGCGAAGCCACGGTGGACGACGTGAGCGCCATCTTGTCGCTGATTGAGCCACACGAAAAAGACGGCAGCCTCATCAAACGCGACCGCAACGCCATTGAGCGGGACATTGCCAACTACACATTAATTGAGCACGATGGCGTGATTTTTGGCTGCGCCGCCCTGTACCCCTACCCCGAGAGCCGCACCGGCGAAATGGCCGCTCTAACGGTAAGCCAGCAAGCCCAGGGCCAAGGCGACGGCGAGCGCTTGCTCAAGCGCATTGAGCAACGCGCCCGTGCCCAAGGGTTGACCAGCCTTTTCGTGTTAACCACCCGCACCACCCACTGGTTTTTGCGGCGCGGGTTTGTTGAAGTGCCGCCCTCGCAGTTGCCCCAGGCCAAGCAGGCCATGTACAACGTGGGGCGCAAAAGCAAAGTGCTGGTCAAGTCGCTGCAGACCGCCTCAATCAACAAATAGGCGCCGCCGGCGGGTTTGCCAAAACGCGGCCAGCAACACCAAAGCGATGGCCACAAAATGAATAAAGCCCCAGTTGGCAAGGCTCAGGCCCCAAAAGGTCCAGTCCACCGCGCTGCAATCGCCGCTGCCACGCAGCACCATGGGCAACACCCGCTGCAACGGAAACGCCTCGATCATGCCGAACAAATCACGCCCACAGGTAAGGATGGGAGGCGGGTACCACTGCAGCCAGCTCTGTCTGGCCGCGGTAAGCGCGCCCAATACCGCCCACACCACGGCAAGCAGCATCAGCGCACGCCTGGCCCCGACCCACAGCACCGCCCACACCAGCGTAACCAGAACCAGCAACCACAGATAACGCTGCACGATGCACATGGGGCAAGGCTCCAAACCCACCACGTGCTGCAAATACAGGCCCACCGCAAGCAAGCCCAGTACCCACAGCGCCATGGCCAGCAGCAACCACCGCACCACGGACGCGCGCGCGCCGCTGGCTTGGTCAAATCTCATCGTGCG
>JALRBF010000217.1 GCA_023262365.1 Burkholderiaceae bacterium | reverse complement strand
ATGGCGATGTTGCCGCCAATGCACGAGGCTTCGGCCGAGGTGGGGTCCACCGCAAACACAAAGCCGGCGCGCTCGGCGGCGTCGGCCACGCGCTGCGTCACCACGCCGGCCTCGGTCCACACCGTGGGCACGGGCTGGGCCAGACCAGGCAGCGCCACGTGTTCAACCTCGGTCATGGCTTCGAGTTTTTCGGTGTTGATCACGGCGCTGCGCCACGTCAGCGGCACCGCGCCACCGGTGTAACCGGTGCCGCCGCCGCGCGGCACAATGGTTAAGTCCAGCTCGATGCACGCGGCCACCAAGGCCGCCATTTCGGCCTCAGAGTCGGGCGTAAGCACCACAAAGGGGTACTCCACGCGCCAGTCGGTGGCGTCGGTGACGTGGGAGACGCGCGACAGTGGGTCAAACTTGACGTTGTCGCGCGCGGTGTGGCGCCGCAGCCGTCGCAGACACCGCTGGCGCAGCGCCGCGGCCGCCGTGAACTGCTGGGCAAAGGCGTCCACCGCCTGCGCCACGCCTTGCAACAGCTCGGCCACCAGCGCGTCGCGCTCGGCGTCTTGGCTGGGGGTACGGCGCTTATGTACCTCGGCCAAACGGTGGCGTAGCGCCTGCACCAGCAGCTCGCGGCGTTTGCGGTTGTCCAGCAAGTCGTCTTGCAAATAGGGGTTGCGCTGCACCACCCAGATGTCGCCCAAAATTTCGTAAATCATGCGCGCCGAGTGACCGGTGCGGCGCTCTTGGCGCAGCTGCGTAATCAGCTCCCAGGCGCGCGCACCCAACAAGCGCTGTACGATGTCGGCGTCTGCCAACGACGTGTAGTTGTAAGGGATTTCCCTAAGTCTGCCGGACTCGTCGGTCGGCGCTTGGGTTGCAGCAAGAGGTAGTCGGGCGTTCATCTGAGCCAAAAGGGTGAAGCGCCCATTATGGCAACCCCGAATAACCCTGGCGTCTGCGCCGTGCAATGCCCGCGCTAGCCGCCGCGCCTGGCCAGCCACCACGCCAGCGTACCCTGTGCCACCACCAGCGCGGTGTAGGTGGCAATCAGGCCGTCTTGCCCGCCCCACACCAGCCCCAGCAGCGACACCGCCCAACCCGTGCCCACCAGCCAAGCCAGTGCGCGCCACGGCCGAGCCAGCGGCACGCGCAGCCGCAGCGCCAGCCACAACACCAGCGCCAAGCCAAAGCCTGCCCACAAAAAGTTGACCACATGCCAAAAACCGGCCAAGATAGACATGGTTGACACACTCACTGTCAACTAAAAGCGTCACATTTTATAATTCGCAACATGACCGTTTGGGCCCTGGGCATCAACCATCACACGGCGCCGCTTGACTTGCGCAGTCGCTTTGCGTTTCCGCTTGACAAGCTGGGCGAGACGGTGCGCACCCTGCGCACGCGGCTCGATGGTGCGCCCGAGACGGCGGTGCTCTCCACGTGCAACCGCACCGAGATTTACTGCGCCTCGCCCGGGGTGGCGCTCGAGCCCACCATGCAGTGGCTGGCGCAGGCTGGTGGCGTCTCGCCCGACAGCCTGACCCACCACGTGTACAGCCTACAAAGTGAGCAGGCCGCGCGCCACGCGTTTCGCGTGGCCAGTGGCCTAGACAGCATGGTGCTGGGTGAGCCACAAATTTTGGGGCAAATGAAAGACGCGGTGCGCGTGGCCCAAGAATCGGGCACGCTGGGGGCCACGTTGCACCAAATGTTTCAGCGCTCGTTTGCCGTGGCCAAAGAGGTGCGCACGGCCACGGACATCGGCGCGCAATCGGTGAGCATGGCCGCCGCGGCGGTGCGACTGGCCAGCAACTTGTTTGAAGACCTGGGGCAAATTCGGGTGCTGCTGATTGGCGCAGGCGACATGATTACCCTAACGGGCACCCACTTTGCCGCGCGCCAGCCCAAGCAAATGGTCGTGGCCAACCGCACCGCCAGCCGCGGCCAGCGTTTGGCGGTGGAGTTGGGCGGCGAGTCCATGTCGCTGGCCGAGCTGCCGCTGCGACTGCACGAATTCGACGCCGTGATCAGCTGCACCGCCAGCCTGCTGCCCATTGTTGGCCTGGGGGCGGTGGAGCGCGCCCTTAAGCAGCGGCGGCGCAAACCCATGTTTATGGTGGATTTGGCCGTGCCGCGCGACATTGAACCCGAGGTGGGCGAGCTGCAAGACGTTTACCTGTACACCGTGGACGACCTGGGCCACGTGGTGCAAAACGCCAAAGACTCGCGCCAAGCGGCCGTGGTGCAGGCCGAGGCCATTGTTGACAGCGGCGTGCGCCAGTTCATGCACTGGCTGCAACAGCGTCAAAGCGTGCCGCTGATTCAACAGCTACAAAGCCAAGCGCAGCAGTGGCAAGAGGCTGAACTGCAGCGCGCACGCAAGCGACTGGCCAAGGGCGAGGACGCCGACGAGGTGCTGCAAGCCCTGGCGCACGGCTTGTCGCAAAAAATGCTGCACCCCATGGTCAAACGCCTGCAAACCCCCGAGCACCACGGGCAGGCGGTACAAGCCATACGCACCCTGTTTGGCAATGGCCTGGCGCAAGGCCCGGCGGGCACCGACAACGACGACTGAGGCTGCCAGCACCCGCCAGCTGAGGTTCGTACACTACGGGCCATGAAACCTTTTATGCTCGCCGCGCTGCAACAACAACAGCAGCGCCTAACCGAACTTGACGCCCAGCTCAGCGCACCCGACGTGGTGCAAAACCTGCAGCGCTATCGGGCGCTTAGCCAAGAGCACGCCGAACTCAGCGACCTGATGGCGGTGTTCAGGCGCTACCAAGCCGCGCAAGCCGACGCGGCACAAGCCCAAGACTGGCTAAGCGACCCTGAGCTAAAAGAAATGGCCGCCGAGGAACTCGAGCGTGCCCAAGCCCAAGCCCAAGCGCTGGATGAGCAACTTCAAACCATGCTGCTGCCACGCGACCCAGACGATGAACGTGCGGCGTTTATGGAGATTCGCGCCGGCACGGGCGGTGACGAAAGCGCGCTGTTTGCGGGCGACTTGCTGCGCATGTACACCCGCTACTGCGAAACCGTTGGGCTGCGTGTGGAGGTCATGAGCGCCTCGGACAGCGAGCTGGGTGGCTACAAAGACGTCACACTTCACGTCACCGGCCACCAAGCCTACGGCAGGCTGCGCTTCGAGTCCGGCGGACACCGGGTACAGCGCGTGCCCGCAACCGAGGCGCAAGGGCGCATCCACACCAGCGCCTGCTCGGTGGTGGTGCTGCCCGAGGCCGACGAGGCAGAGGCCGTGGCCATTAACCCGGCCGACCTGCGCATTGACACCTTCCGCGCCAGCGGCGCCGGCGGCCAGCACATCAACAAAACCGACTCGGCCGTACGCATCACCCACCTGCCCACGGGGCTGGTGGCCGAGTGCCAAGACGACCGCAGCCAACACCGCAACCGCGCCAAGGCCATGGCCGTGCTGGCCTCGCGCCTGCAAGAGCGCGAGCGGCTGGAGCGCGAAGCGCGCGACAGCGCCACCCGGCGCAGCTTGCTCAGCAGCGGCGACCGTAGCGACCGCATACGCACCTACAACTACCCGCAAGGCCGCGTCACCGACCATCGCATTAACCTGACGCTGTACAAGCTGCCCATGATCATGGAGGGCGACCTGCAAGACATCGTGCACGCCTTACAAGTGGCCCGAGGCACCGAACTGCTGGCCGAACTCGAGCAGCGCCTAAGCGCATGATCTGCGAGGCGCCGCCCCCACGCGTGACGCAGGCGCTGCGCCAGCTGCGCGACCTGGGGCTGGAGCCGGTGACCGCGCAGCACCTGCTGCTCAAAGCCATGGGACAAAACCTCGCGGCGCGCAGTTGGTTAATCAGCCACGACACCCAAGCCCTTACCCCCACCGAGTGGTTGGCCGCGCAAGCGCTGGCCGCGCGGGTGGCCGCCGGTGAACCGCTGGCCTATGTGCTGGGTGAAGCCGGGTTTTGGGGGCTTACCCTACGCGTGAGCCCCGCCGTGCTCATCCCCCGCCCAGACACCGAAACGCTGGCGCACTGGGCACTGGCGCTCACCGCCGCCGACGCCAAGGTCACGTTGGCCGACTTGGGCACGGGCAGCGGCGCCCTGGCCCTAACCCTGGCGCAACAACGGCCCCACGCCACGGTATGGGCTGTTGAGCGCAGCCCCCAAGCCATGGCCGTGGCCCAATTCAACGCCCAGGCCCTGGGCTTGAGCCTGCGCTGGCGTTTGGGTGACTGGTGGGCGGCGTTGCCCCGTGGGCTGCAATTTGACCTAGTGGTAAGCAACCCACCCTATATTGCCTGCAACGACATGCACCTGGTCGACTTGGGCGCCGAGCCGCAAACGGCGCTGGTGGCCGGGCCCGATGGCCTGCGTGATCTCAGCCGCATCATTGACGGGGCCAGCCGCAGGCTACGCCGCGGCGGCTGGCTGCTGCTCGAGCATGGCCACCACCAAGCCCAAGCGGTGGCCCAACTGCTGCGCCGCCACGGCTTGGCGCGGGTCAGCACCCGGGCGGACCTGGCCGGACGACCACGCTGCACCGGCGGCCAGCGCCGCTAACGGCCCCGGCCCCGGCTTAAGGGCATTGCAGCCAAAGACTCGGCAACGTTGGATAATGCCCATCAAGCCATTCACCGGAGGAAGCACCGTGCAAGACGCTCAGCAACAAATTGACGACCTGGTTAAACAGCACGACGTGGTGTTGTTCATGAAAGGCACAGCCGCCTTTCCCATGTGTGGATTTTCGGGCCGCGCCATTCAAATTCTTAAGGCCTGTGGGGTGGACACCAAAACCCTAAAAACCGTTAACGTGCTCGAAGACGATGGCATACGCCAAGGCATCAAAACCTACAGCCAGTGGCCCACCATTCCGCAACTTTACGTGCGCGGCCAGTTTGTGGGGGGCTCCGACATTTTGATGGAAATGTACGAAGACGGCGAACTGCAGCAACTGCTGGGCGCACCCGCCAACTAGGTACGCCCGAGCTGCGCGGCCAGCCAAGCCGCGGCCTCAGACAAAGCCAGCCGTTGCGCCTGGCCGTCGCGTCGGGCGGCGTACTCCACCTCAGCGTCTTTTAACGCGCGCTCGCCCACCGTCACGCGGTGGGGCACCCCAATGAGCTCCCAGTCGGCAAACATGGCACCGGGGCGCTCGCCCCGGTCATCGAGCAGCGCGTCCACCCCCGCATCGAGCAACTCGGCGTACAAGCGCTGGGCGGCGTCGCGCACGGCCTCGGATCGGTCCATGCCAATCGGGCAAATCACCACCTCAAACGGCGCGATGGCATCGGGCCAAATCATGCCCTTGTCGTCGTGGTTTTGCTCAATGGCGGCTGCTGGCAAGCGCGTGATGCCGATGCCGTAGCAGCCCATTTCAAAGGGTTTGGGTTTGCCGTCTTCGTCCAAAAAAGTGGCGTTCATGGCCGTGGCGTATTTGGTACCCAAGTAAAAAATATGCCCCACTTCAATGCCACGCTCGATGCGCAGCGCGCCCTTGCCATCGGGTGCGGCGTCGCCCTCCACCACGTTGCGTAGGTCGGCCACCTGCGTTGGCTCGGGCAGGTCGCGGCCCCAGTTCACGCCAGTTAAATGCGCGTCCGCCCGGTTGGCGCCACAAATCCAGTCGGCCATAACCGCCACCTCGCGATCGGCCACCACCTGCACCGGGTGCTTGAGGCCAATGGGCCCCAAGTACCCCGGCTTGCAGCCAAAGTGGTGCGTAATTTCGGCCACGCTGGCAAAGCGCCAGCCGCCCTCAAAGCCCGGCAGCTTGCCCACCTTGACTTCGTTTAAGTCGTGGTCACCGCGCAGCAACACCAGCCACACCGTGGCCGCTTTGCCCTGACGCTGCTGCTGGTGCCGCTGCTTGCCGCTTGCGGCGGCGCGGGCGGCGAAGTGCGCAGCGCCGCCGCGGCAGCGCCGAGCGTGCGCAAACCCTATCTGGCGTCGGTGCGCCCGCCCGGCAGTG
>JALRBF010000165.1 GCA_023262365.1 Burkholderiaceae bacterium | reverse complement strand
TGATCGTCGCCGGCCAAGGCCAGCACCCCACCCCAGGGGGTGGTGCCCGCCATGTTGCCGTGCTTGAACACGTCGCTGCAGCGGTCCACGCCGGGGCCCTTGCCGTACCACAGGCCAAACACGCCATCGAGTCGGCGACTGGCCGGCGGCGCAAAGCCCAACTGCTGCGTGCCCCATACGGCGGTGGCGGCCAGCTCTTCGTTAACCCCGGGCTGAAACACCACGTCGTGCTTGGCCAAATGGGCGCGCGCGGCGTGCAGCGCCTGGTCGTATCCGCCCAGGGGTGAGCCACGGTAGCCGCTTACAAAACCTCCGGTGCGCTGCCCCTGGCTTAAGTCGCGCTGCTGCTGCAGCATGGGCAAGCGCACCAAGGCCTGCACGCCGCTCATAAAGACTCGTCCGCGCGGTGTGGTGTATTTGTCCTCTAACGAGGCCTGCTGCAGGGCCTCAAGCACGTCGGCGGGAAGCCGGTGTTGTAGCGGGGCGTTCATCGATTCTCCAGTTTGTCCCCATTATGGTCAGCGTCGGCCACAACGCAAGTCGCCCCTAGCGGCCCAACGGGTGTAGCCCGTGACTCGGCGTTTACTCCAACAGTTGACGCAACCATGCGCGCCACACACTGGTTGGGCTGCTCTCAGCTGGGGCGTCGCGCACCGGCGCCTTGGGTGCGGCAGGGGGTGTTTGGGGCGGCGGCGCTGGCGTGGGCTCGGGCATGATGAGCTCGCCCAGCCGCTGGCGCACCTCTTGCACGGTTTGTTTGGCCGAGGCCTCGCCGTCGTACCACTTCACCCAGGCGTCCCAGCCCACCACCAACACCGCGGCCAATACCAACCAACCGATGAGCTTAATCATGTGTTCCCCTGCCCCAAGGTGTTTATTGTGGCGGCAACGCCGGCGCCGGGCGCGGCGCCAGCGCCCACCAGCGCATGGGTTGCTTGAGCCGATAAGCCGTGTCCTTGGCGGCTTGGCCCCAGCCGGTAAAAAAATCCGCACGTACCGCACCCACAATCGCCCCACCGGTGTCTTGTGCCAGCACCAAGCGCGAGCCGGTGAGCGCCACACCCTCGGTGTCCAGCCACAGTGCGGTGCCGTAGGGCACACTGCGGGGGTCCACCGCCACCGAGCGCGCCGGCGTCAGCGGCACGCCCTGGGCACCGCGTGGGCCACTGTTGGCGTTGCTGGGCGCCAGCGCCTCTTCGCGAAAAAACACCACCCGTGGGTTGACCCACAGCAACGCTTGTAAGCGCTCGGGGTTTTGCCTCACCCAGGCCTGAATACCGTCCCAGCTGCCGTCGCTTACCTCGCCTTGGTCCAGCAGCCAGCGCCCGATGCTGCGGTAAGGCTGCCCGTTGTGCCCGGCGAACGCCAAGCGCACCTCGCGGGACTCGCCGTTGGCCTCGGTAATGGTGGCCCGACCTGAGCCTTGTATTTGCAGCACCAACGCCTCAATGGGATCGGCAGCCCACGCAATGACCTTTCCCGCTAGGGCTTGTTGCGGTGCCTCTTGGGTATCAATGGCCTGGCGTGTGTACCACGTTTGGCCTTGACGCCAGCCCTCGGGCAAGGCGTACAGCGGCACGGTGTGGGTGGCATCGCGTTGCCGCATGAGCTTGAGCTGGGGCTCAAAATACCCGGTAAGCATGCCGGTGCGCTTACCCTGCGCGCTTTGCACGGCATAGGGCTGCCAATGCGCAATCAGCCACTGCCAGCGCTGCGCCGGCTCGGCCAGTTGCTGCAACTGCAAGGCGCGGCAAAAGTCGGCGCGTTGTTGCTCGCAGCTACGCAGCCACGCCTGCCACACGCCGTCTAGGTCATCTTGGCCTATGCCCGGCAGTTCCCGCCAATGCACGGGTAGCCACTGGCTGCCCACTTGCTCGCGCGCCGGGGGCAGGGCCAGCTGGGCGTCCCAGGCTAACCACTGCGCCATGTCGGCCTCGGCCGACGGGGTGGGCACCGGCGCCGGGCGCGCTGCGGGCGGCGGGGCCTGTGTGATAACCGGGGGCGGAGCGGCACACCCAGCCAGCCAGCCTAAAATCACGAGCAGACAAACCGTCAGAGGCTGGCGGCCCTGAATTTTAATAGGTGGCAAAGGCTGAACCGTTCGCATGTGGTTATTGTTGCTTGAATCGTTGGGCGCGCTGTTGCTGTTGGTGCTGATTGTGTGGTGGACCATGTTCCACGGACGCCCAGGGGGCGAACCACCGAGGCGCCACACCGACGACGAGGACACCTGAGTCACTGCCTCACCGGGGTCGACGGTCTGGGCTCAAGCCCATCCACCGGGGCTTTGCGGTTTTGCGGCTCAAGCACCTCCACGGGGGCTTTGCCGTCGTTGCGTCGCAAGGCGACGTTTTCTACCTGAGGGTTGTCCCAACTGCCGCTGACTTCAAATGCCCGCATGCCTTGGGCGTTGATGACGCTGCCCACGCTGCGCTGCAGCAAAAACGACACCAAACCCACCACGGGGTTGGCTGTGGCGGTGAGCAGCGACACCGCGGTGGTGTCAACATCGGGCGAGACCAACACCCGCAGCTGCTGCGTCTCGCGCAGCAAATCCAGCTCGCCCTCCATGAACACCGAGGCGCTGACGCCTTGCATGGTGAAGTTGTTGGTTCGTATCACGCCTTGGGTCACGCGCGCCTTGCCGCGCGTTTGGTCAAAGGCAAAACCCTTATCAAAAACGTCGCGAAAATCCAGCAGCAGGCGTCGGGGCAGAGTTTGCAGGCTGAGCACCCCAAGCAGCTTGGCGATGCCGGGGTCGGCGCGCAAAAACTGGCCCTTGGCCAGATTCAGCTCCATCTCACCGGACAAGCTGGCTTGTTGAAAATCAAACGGCGCGCCAGCCCAACTGAGCTCGCCTTGCAGGTTACCGGCGCCGTCACGCAGCACCCCGGGCATGTCAAAGCGCGCCAGCAATGCCCCGGCATTGGCAATACGCAGGCCAAACTTCAGCGCGGTACGCTGCGGCGAATTGGCGCTGGCATCAGCCGCTGGGGTTTGCCAATAGCCGCTGGCGCGCAAGTCGGCGTCGGCGGTTTGCAACCACAGTTTGCTGATTTGCCAGCGTTGTGGCTGCTGCGCTTGGGGCTTGGCCACCAACTCCAGGCGCCCCAAATCGCGTGACCCTATCTTGAGCGACTGCACCACCAGGTCGGCATCGGGCAAATCGTCGCGCAGTTGTTGGCTCCAGTTGGTTGCGCCCTCGCGCGGCTTGGGCAACCACAAGCGATCAAAGTTGCCGCGCAAGCGGGCGGCTTGTTTGCCACTGGCCGGTTGCCACTGCCATTGGCCCTTGACTTGGGTGGCGTCAATCACGCCGCGCCAGCCGTTGTTGCCCACGCGCTGGGCTTGCCCGCTTAGCTGGGTGAGCACCGTGCCTTGCACCTGCAGCCGCTCAACCTGTACTTGCCACTGGCCTGGCCACCAATCGGGCGACAGCGCAGAGCCGGTGCCCAAGGTGTTTTGTAGCACCCCGCGCACCATCCAGTCGTTCCACGCATCCACCGACAGATCGGACAGCTGCAGCACGCCACGCAGGGGTTTGGCGTCGGCGCGGGTGTCGGGTAACGGCGCGCCCACGGCCCACGCCCCAGACACCGGATGCCACGCGCCCGCACGTGCTTGCAAACGCACCCGGGCGGCCACGGGCGCGCTTGGCGCTTCTAGGCGCAGTTGCAACAGCGGCTGGTCATCGCTTTGATTGACCTCGATTTGCAACGGCCAGCGACTGTCGGCCGACTTGGTAAATGGCGCGGGCACCGTGAGCGCCACACCTTGGAGCGACGAGTCAAACCGCCAAT